>NZ_JBHWHY010000054.1:0-68670 GCF_042732265.1 Streptomyces sp. NPDC059788
GGCGCCACCGCGACGCCGCGGCCGGTGGCCCGCCGCGCCGAAGCGGAGACCGGGCCCAGCCCGGTCTCCGCCCGCATTCCTCCGCGCCGACCGCGTCTTTTCCGTTTTTCCTTTTCCGTTACGGCTTCAGCGGCCCGAACACCTGGCTGCTGCGGTCGTCGGCGGCCTCCCTGGAGAAGAGGTCACGACAGGCCACGAAATACTCCTCGGAGCTGATGCGGCCGTCGTTGTCGGTGTCGATGCTCCGGGCGCCGACCCGGGCGTCGCGGGTGGACAGACCGAACGCGCGCAGCAGTTCGGCGTACTCGTCGGGAGACAGGTACCCGTCGTCGTTCGTGTCGGCCACCGCGAACTCCGCGTCCGTGATCGGACGGAGCAGACCGTCGGCCGTCGACGGCTTCGCGTTACGGTCCATATAGATCTGGTATTCCGTCCGCGAAATCTTGTTGTCCTTGTCCGTGTCCGTCAGTTCGTACATGATCTGCCAGGCCTTGGCATACGCCTCGTGCAGACGCCCCCACTTGGGGCTCTCCTTGCTGTAGCCGAAGTGCGTCAGCGTCCGTTCGGCCAGTCGCTGGAGGTCGACTTCTTCTATGTAGCCGTTACCGTCGACGTCCGCCAGGTTGAACCACTGATCCGATTTCTGCGCTATGACACCGGCGACCATTTACCTCTCCGTTCCTGTAGACGGCTGGCTGCGATTCGCGCATGGAGCACTCTTACAGAAACGGATGTACCGGTCCACCTCGAAAACGCGACATTCACCCGCCCATGCGCAAGTTCCCGGCGGGAAAATCGTTGCCGGTGATTACGGGTGCCTACCGCTGCGCACGGGTGAGGAGGAATTCCCGGGGCGGGCTGCTGCGGCGGCCGGGGCGTGGCGGGCACGGCACCGCGCCCTCGGGTGTTGTCGCAGGCGGGGGGGGGGGTGGGGGGGGCGGGGGGGGGGGGCGGGCCCGCCCCGGGCCCCCCCCACGCCGATCGGTCGACGCCCGGCGCGCCCTCAGGCGGCAGACCCGTACCCGTCATCCTCATTACGGGTGACCTCGGCCCGCACGCGGGCCAGGGCGCGGCTGATCAGCCGCGAGACGTGCATCTGGGAGAGACCCAGTTCGGTGGCGATGGCGCTCTGGGTCATGTCCTTGAAGAACCGCAGGTAGAGGATGTGACGTTCGCGTTCGGGGAGCCGGGCCAGGGCGGGCTTGACCGCTTCGCGGTCCTCGACGAGCCCGAAGCGGCCGTCGGCCGAGCCGAGGGTGTCCATGAGCGTGTAGTCGTCGTTGTCGCCGCTGCGGTCCAGGGCCACGTCCAGCGACAGGGACCGGTAGGTCTCCAGCGCCTCCAGCCCGAGCACCACGTCGTCCTCGGTGAGCCGGGCGTGCTCGGCGAGCTGCGCCACGGTCGGCGACCGCCCGTCGAGGGTGGTGCTCAGTTCACGTACGGCCTTGCGGACCTTGTTGCGCAGTTCCTGGGTGCGCCGGGGCACGTGCACGTCCCAGGTGTGGTCGCGGAAGTGCCGTTTGAGCTCGCCGGTGATGGTGGGGATGGCGAACTGCTCGAAGGCGTCGGCCCGCTCGGGGTCGAACCGGTCGACCGCCTTGACCAGGCCGAGGGCGGCCACCTGCTTGAGGTCGTCGAGCTGCTCGCCGCGCTCGCGCAGCCGCACGGCCTGGCGGTGTGCCAGCGGCAGCCAGGCGGTGATCACACGGTGGCGCAGCCGTTCCTTCCGGGGCCCGTCCGGCAGCGTGATCAGCAGCCGGAAACCCTCGGTGGTGTCGGGGTCGTCGACACGGCGCCCGTGGCGGCGCGCGATCATGGTGGTGGCCATTCGCCGGCTCTCCTTAGACGCGGGTGGCGGTTCGCAGGCAGGTGAGCGGCCACTCTCCGGAAATCGGCAGACTGGCCCCTCTGGACGGGGTGCCTGCGATTCCGAAGCACTGTCGGTCTTGTGTCCCGGCTTTCGCGCCTCACACTCCGGGACAGGAACTATTTCGAACGGCCCTGCGCCACCGGGCGTCACCACCCGTATGACCGGGCGTTTTCACTCCTCCAGGACGATCCGGCCGAACACCGTCGTCGTCAGGCCGAAGAAGTCCGCGTGGACGAGTCGCCGGGCCACCGGGCGGGAGACGCCGTTGGCGGTGAGGGTGCCGGTGGCCGTGGTGCGGTCGGTGAAGTAGGTCTCGGACTCCTCGACGAGCAGCCGGTAGAGGGCGGGGGAAGGGAACCGGGCAGGGGGCGGGGTCAGTTCGCCGGTCCAGACGAAGCCCGTACCGCGGGGGGTGCAGGCCAGTTCGGCCGTGCTGTCGGTCGCCGTCCAGTCCAGGTCACCGCCGGAGCGGGCCCGCTGCTGCACGGTGACGCCGACGCGGCGGCTCGCCGCCATGCCCTCGCGTCCCGGGCCCGCGAACTCGCCGGTGTCGTTGGCGGCGGCCGGGCCGCTCAGTTCGACGCGGATACGGCCGTCGGCCGTCATGCCCGCCGTGACCGTGCGCTCGGGCATCAGCTGGACGAACTCCCCGGTGACCACCTTCGACAGGTGGAGGGGCTCGACGGCGTACGGCTGGTAGCGGGCGAACGCCGGCCGCAGATAGGGGAAATAGGCGGGACTGTCGGACAGGTCGCCCAGGTCCACGTCGATGTCGCAGGCCCACAGCCCCAGCTGCTCGTCGTACACCGGCGCGTACGCGGCGACCGTCACCGAGGCGGGCGCGCCCCCGACCGTCTCGGCCAGGAGCCGGTCCGTGGCGGTCGCGGCGGCGTTCGGGAAGTTGGCGGGACGCAGGCGCGGCAGGACGGAGTCGTCCGCCCATACGGGGTCGATGCCGCAGCGGGTGACGAGTTCGGCCGGGAGCGCGCTGCCCGGGTCGAGGACGACCGCGAGGAGTTCGTCGTCGCCCGAGGAGAACCAGGGGCGGCGCAGGTATACGCGCACGCCCGCGTTCCGCCGGACGCGGGTCACCCGGTGCGCGCCGGTGTCCACCGTGCGTTCCCAGGTGAAGGTGGGGACGGTGTGGCTCACCTCGGGCGGCTCGGGGCGGCGGGTGGCGGGGACCGGCCAGCCGCGCCCGGCGGGCCCGGTGGCCGCGGGCCCCCGGCTGGTGATCAGTTCGGGCCGGTCGGTGATGGCGGGGTGGAAGTACTCGCGAAAGCGGGTGGTCGCGGTCGGGGTGTAGCTGACGTTGCGGTGCCGGGTGTCGCGGAAGTCGTGCCGTACGCCGCTGAACGCGAGGAGGTCGCGGCGGGGTCCCGGGGTGAGGTCGCCCACGTGGTCGTAGCCGGTCACGCGCCGGGGCGCGGGCTCCTTGACGTCGTCGAGCCACTCCTCCCAGGTCGCGTCCAGGTCGATACGGCCGGTGCTCCTGGCGTGCAGGGAGACGGTCCCGGCGACGAGTGCGGTGGTCTCCCCCGCCGTGCGACGCAGGCGCAGGTCGGTCAGGGACGGCGGCCGCAGGGGCTTCTCGACGGCGTGGACGAGGGTGAGTTCCGTCCACGGGGTGATCATCCAGTTCTCGCCGGCCGCCGACGCGACGGTCAGTTCGCGCTGTTTCTCCGGGGTCAGGCGCAGCGGGTCGTTCCACAGCGGCGACGCGGTCAGCAGCCGCCAGACGCGGAACAGCCGCAGGTCCTCCTCGGCGATCCGGCAGCTCATACGGACGGTGACGACCTCCGCCTTCGGCACGTACACGGTCAGCACGCCGCCCGTCGGCGGGTCCGGCGGGCGGTCCCCCTCGACGATCCGCAGCCGCAGCGGCCTCGCCTGGGGCCAGGTGCCGGTGAAGTCGTACGTGCGGTGGGGTTCGGTGCCCGTACCGGGCAGGCCCCGCAGCGCGATGCCGCGCGCGGGCACGTCGGGCAGGTACGGCAGCAGGAGTTGCGCGGCGTCGTGGACGACGTACTCGCCCGTGTGCAGGCCGCTGCCGCGCGCCACGGGCAGCTGGGTCAGCGCGGACGTGTCGTGCGGGCTGTGTTTGGCGACGTGGATCTCCCCGGCGGCCTTGAGGTCGCGGGTGACGCGCGGGTCCTCCGGCAGGCTGACGACCGTGTCGAGGTAGCTGCCGGCCTCGCGGGAGGCCGCGGCGAAGTACTGGCGGCGCAGTTCCTCCGGTTTGCCGGGTCCGAAGACGGCGTCGTACACGCCGTGCTGTTCGGCCATCTGCAGGGAGCTCTTGGGCGGGCCGAGGTGCCGTTCGTCGAAGGCGCGGTAGCGGCGGTCGAGCCCGTCGGCGGGTGAGGTCTTCTCGTGGTCGGGGACCTGCGGATTGCGGAGGTCGGCCCACTCCCTGGGCGACAGCGGCCGTCCGGACTCGTCGATGGTGCTGCGGATGACCAGGTGCGGTTCCGACTCGCCTTCCAGGAACGGCCACCGGGGCACGATCACGGGCGGCGGCACGGGCTCCCAGCGGCCGTAGGTGAGGGGTCCGGTGGCGGTGCCCTCCACGGCGGGGGCCGCGGGGCCGAGGCTGTTGCCCGCGAGGTCGACGAGGCGGGCGCGCAGCCGGTACGTACGGCCGTAGCGCAGGGCGGGCAGCGTGCCGGGGGTGGGCCGGAAGGCGGCGGCGAGCGGGAAGCGGTCGGAGATCTCGGGGTCGGGCACCTTCGGCCGGTCGTCGGCGCCCAGGGTCCGGCCGGGCGGCGGGGCGGCCAGGCTCCACCCGTGCCAGCCGAAGAGTGCCTGGTGGACGTAGAGCTGCTGGCCGGCGGCGCGGTCCCGGGTGACGGCGGAGGCTTTGACGTGGCCCTCGTCGGGTGCGGCATTGATCGGTACGGCGGGTGCCCCGGGCCGCCGGATCGCGTACTCCCCCGTGCGGGCGCACAAGGGGTACCAGGTGGCGACGCGCCCGGTCCGCTCGTCCGCCACGCCGACGTCGACGCGCAGGCCGCGCACCAGGTGTGCGGCGTCCAGGACCGCGGCGGCGACGGGCCGCCCGTCGGCGCCGACACCGGCGGTGTGCCGGGCGTCGGCCTCCATCTGGTCGGCCAGGGCGCGGTCGCGGTCGTCGTGGACGACGGTCAGGCCCGCGCCGTGCAGGGCGGGCACCGCGGTGGGGTCGGCGGCGACGGCCTCGCCGGGTTCGTTCGTGCCGCTCAGGTACTGGTCGATGACGCGGGAGAACTCGACGAACTTCATCGCCGCGCCGTCGAGGTCCAGGTCGGTGATGTGCACACCGTCGGCGCCCAGCTGGAGCATCCGGTGGCCGTGAAAGCCGTCGTCGGCGGCGTACGGCTCGAAGCGCCGGCCCGGGACGTGGCGCAGCACCGTCCAGGGGCGCAGGGTCTCGTCGGTGTTCAGGTGTCCCTGGGCGGCCGTGAAGGTCACGCGGGCCCGCCACCGGTCGGCGAGCCCGGCCGGTGGGCTGACGACCAGGTCGAGGGCCAGGCCGAAGCGGCGCAGGAGTTCGGGGTAGTCGGCGAGGAGGGCGCAGGCGGTGTGGAAGTCGAAGTCCGGGGGCGCCGGGGGTGCTTCGGCGGCGGCCCCGGTCGCCGCCGGTGCGTCCCGGCGCGGAGCGCGGTCGTAGAAGCGGTACATCTCGGCGAGTCCGAGCAGGGCGCTGTCCTCGGTGTAGTCGCGTGCGGCGCGGTTCATGTGCCGGGGGCGGTACGGGTTCGGGTCGGCGGCGGCGCCCTGCCGTCCGCCCGCAGGCCTGGTGAGGAGGTCGTCGAGCCGGGGGTAGGCGGTGCCGACCTGGCGGGAGAAGGTCCGGATCGTGCCGGTCAGTACGCCGCGGAGGTCGCTGCCTTCGGGGTGGTCCCAACTGGCGGCCGGTTCCGAGGCCGCCGGGGCACGGAGCGCCGCGCCGTTCTCCTCGCCGCCACCGGACGGGGGCGTTGCCCGGCGTGCCGCCGTCGCGCTCACCGCCGCCTCGTACAGGGCCGTGACCTGGTCGCGGACCGCCCCGGCGGGGAACGAGCGCAGGGTCGGTGGCTGCTCGGCGGCTGCGGCGAAGGCACCGGCGGGCGCGCGGACGACCGTGTCGCCCTTGAACAGTTGCCCCCACAGCGCGCTGTCGGCCGGCGGGAAGCGCCCGGCCTGGGCCGTGGCGGGGACGAGGACACCGGGCCCGGTGGCGCCGGGGGCCAGGAACTCGACCTGGAGCGCGGGCGCGTACGTACGCAGGGTGTCCGGCCAGTCCACGAAGCGCCGGAAGGCGTCGAGGCGGGTGCCGCCGGTGAGGCGGGGGCTGACCAGCACGGTCAGCCAGAGTGTGCCGTCGGTGGCCGGGCCGTCGGGCAGTACGGTCCACCGGATCGTCTCGGGCATGGCTCAGCTCACTTCCGCGAAGGCGGTGCAGTACTCGGTGACGGGATCGCGCCGGACGCCGGTGACCGGGTCGGGGTAGGGCGCCATCATCTCGGCGAAGGTGGGCGGCCGCGGCGGCTCGGCGGCCGTACCGCCGAGTGCGGCCGGGGTGTTGCCGGAGCCCACGAAGCGCTTCTCGCACTCGATCGTGACCGACTGCGACCAGAAGCCGATGTGCACGCTGACGGAGATCCTGGCCCGCCCGTAGACGGTTTTGGTCGCGGTATCGAAGGTGAGGTCGAGGTAGATCTCGATGGAGGCGGAGACGATGCCGAGGACGTCGACCTCGCCGCGGGCCCGGAAGTAGCCGGTCAGCCGGGATTCGCCGGTCTGCAGTTCCAGGCGGAAGTAGATGCCCGCCATGACGGACAGGCTGCCGCTGGCGACGCCGAAGTTGAGCGAGACGGCGGCGCCGAATTCGAGGGCCGCTTCCAGTACGGCCACCCGCTGGGGCGTCAGCACGATGCCGAAGAACCCGCCGCCGCCGAGCAGTGAGACGGTGAGCCGGAACGGGGCCTGGCGGCTGCAGAAGGAGAAGCCGATCTCCAGGGACCGGCCGATGAAGGGCAGGTCGAGGTAGGCGTCCAGCCGCAGGTTCTCCAGGCTGAAGACGCCGATGGCCAGGTTCGGCAGCGGCAGCCCGTAGCGGGCGACGATGCCCGAGGGCGTGACCTGGATGCCGGGCGGATCGCTGAAGCCGTCCACCGGGATGAGCCGCCGCAGGGTCTGCACGAAGGAGAGCGGGCCGATGAAGTCGACGCTCTTGAGGACGACGTCGATGTCGGGCTTGCGTCCGGCGCGCGCGACGAAGCGGACGTGTTTGAAGCTCAGCCGCAGGGCGTTGAACTTCGGTACGAGGACGAGGGAGAAGTTCTCCAGACTGCAACTGATGTCGGCGCCGACGCTCAGGTCCCGGCGCAGGGAGCCGCGCAGGTCGACGACGAGGGACAGCCGTCCGCCGGTGTCCGGCAGGAAGACCGGCGAGCCGTCCAGGAGGACGGGCTGGATGTCCGGGTTCCACTCCAGGCGCGCGTTGACGGTCTCGGGCAGCCGGAAGCCGGAGGCGGCCTGCTGGACGGCGTCGCGCAGCGCGATCACCTCTCCGGCGGCCCTCGTCCAGGTCGCGACCTGCTGCTGGACGCGGGTCAGCAGGGTCCGTACGCCCGGGTCGGTGCCGGCGGGCAGGGTGCCGATCAGATTGTTCAGCGCGGCGGCGAAGGCGTTGAAGGCGTCGTCGACCTGCCGCATCGTGATCGGCCCGGTGCGTCCGGCGAGCCCCTGGGCGACGAAGTCGCCGACGAGGGTGGCGAACTTCTCCGCGGTGTCGGCGACCTGGCGGGCCGCGGGCGGGTAGCGGTCGAGTTCGTGGGTGAGCAGCTGCCGGGCGCGGCCGAGGTCGGAGAGGAGGCCGGTGACCGCGCTGACGGTCTCGGTGAAGAAGTTGGGCACCTTCAGGGACTTGCTCAGGCCGTCCACGCCCGCGATCACCTTGGCCAGCGGGACCACGCCCAGCAGGCTCGGGCCGATCGCGTCGAGGGTGTCCAGCGGGCGGAAGAACTCCTCGGGCTTGAAGGTGCCGTTCGCGATGAGGTCGAGCGGGTCCTGACCGCCGGGCACCGGTACGCCCGAGACGGGGCCGGTGAGGCGGGACAGGCCGGACACGGTCATGCTGGGCGCGGTGAGGCCGCCGGACCGGTCGCGCTGCCCGCCGAAGTCCATCCGCAGCGGCTGGTCGGCGGGGGTGAGCAGGCTCAGGAAGACCTGGCCCGCGTTGGCCTTGCGGACCGGGCCGCCGACGGTGTCGAAGCCGGACAGGGCGTACCGCTTGGCGTAGGCGACGGGCACCGTGGCGTCCGCGCCGCTGAGCCGGCCGACAGCGGGCACGGCGGCCTGTGCCCAGCGCAGTTGCGGAAGGAACTGGGCGTTCTTCGACACGGCCGGGTCGCCCGGCGCCGGGTCGGCCAGCGCGGGCGGCGCCGCCATGCCCCACACCATCCGGGCCACGTCGAGCCGGGTGTCGTCGGGCCGCAGGACGGGGGCCAGGGCCACCGACTGGCCGAGGAGGTCGGCGCTGGCCTCGGGCGGGTGCTCCGCCGCCGTCGCGCCGGCCGCGGCGGCGGTGGCCGGCGGGTTGCGGTCCAGGGCGTTGTACTCGGCGACGGCCGCGGCGAGTCCGGCGCCCGAGGCCAGTGTCTCGTCGAGGAAGAGCAGCGGCGTACGGAACTCGACCGCGTTGCCGCCGTGGTCGACCGCGGTGACCTTGAAGTGGAACGGCCGCTCGGCGGGCGTCGTGGGGAAGAACTTCCGCCGGTCGGCGGGCGGCAGCAGGTTCGGCGTCTCGACGGTGTCGAGCCGCACGCTGACGAAGGGGAACAGCACGTTCGCCAGGTCGCTCGCGGGGTCCGGCCCGGCGGGCAGCGCGGTCTTCGGGTCGTACGTCCGCAGCGGCTGCCGCACCACGACGAACTCCCGCTGGATCAGGTAGGCGCCCCGGGAGTCGTCGAACTTCCGCTCGGTGACGCGGACGTACACCGCCTTGTGTCCGAAGGGGCACAGGAACCCCTCCCGCATCACCCGGACGTAGTGGTCGCGCCCCATGGCGGCGCGGTGGCGCCATTCGGAGAGCGAGACGCCGCGGGGACGTTCCGGCCAGGTGCCGAGGCCGTCCAGCCAGCCGCCGGCCGTGGAGAGCATCAGCAGCCGTACGGCGACGGGCTTCGGGACGTACGGCGTGCCGTCCGGCTTGAGGAGTCCCGCGCCGGTGGTGAGGTCGACGACGTCCCGCCGGTCCTCGGGCTCCAGCGCCTGCCGGAACGTGTACGGCGCGCCGGGGTCGCCGCCGCGCTCCCGGTTCCAGACCGCGCGGACCGTCCCTGCGTCGAGCCGGGTGTGCCAGAGTTCGACGCGGGCGCCGGGACCGGGCGGCGCGATCTGGCCCCGGTGAATCCACTTCCCCTTCTGGGAGGGGGACAGATACAGCCGGTAGGGCAGTTCGACGCCGGTGCGGGGGCGGGCGGGATCGGCGAGCGGGTCCTGCGGACCGGCCGCGGTCACGGCGCCCGGCAGCGCTCCGGGCGGCGGTCCCCCGGTCGGCGCGTCCGCGGCTGCCGCGAGGGCGCGCGCGGTCTCCGGGCCGTAGCGGGCGGTGAGTTCGGTCGTCGTACGCAGCAGCCGCACCAGCGCCATGGCGCGGACCGCGGCGTCCCCGTCCCCCGGCGCCGCGGACGGCTGCGCGGGCGACGGCGGGGACGGCGCGGCCGCGGGCGGCGGTTCCGGCTCGCGGGCCGCGTCCACGACGCGCAGCGGGAGCCTGCGCATGGCGTCGAGCAGCCCGTCCTCGGAGAACGGGACCGAATCCCGCGGGCCCACCTCGAAGACGAGGACGCTCCGGCCGCTGATGAGGGAGGCCACGGGCAGGTCGCGGGGCTCCCCCGGCACCTCGTCGCTGAAGGCCTGCTCCACCGTGTGCTGCGGTCCGAAGCCGACGGCGATCCAGCCGTCCGCCTGCGGGTCCGCGCGTACCAGCCGTCTGTCCCCGCCGGTCCCTTCGACCGTCAGTCCGCCGAAGCCGAACGACAGGTCCAGCAGATCGGTGCCGCGCAGCAGTCTCAGCGCTGCCGGAGTGCTCATGACGCCCCCTAGCCCCTGCGCACCGGCCGGGCTCTCCCGTCCTCGCGCGCAGTCCCCTCTACCTCCTACCTCCAACAGCGCATTCGCACCAGACGGAGCACAACGTTCCAACTACCGTAATTTTGTTCGGAGTTGAGACTGTGAGAGTGACCTCGCGCGGCGACGGCGCCGGGGGCGCACGGTGGCGTGCCGCGGGTGTCACCGGGGGCAGGCCCTGCGGGGAGCCTCGTCCGGCAGGTAGGCGGCGTGTTCCGCGGGCGTGAGGTCGCGGTTGACGGCGCGGCAGATCCTCCTGACGGACTCGGCGGGGCCCGGCAGGGCCACCTCCCGCAGGCGTACCACTCCGTCGGTGCTGCCGCTGGCCAGGGTGTGGCCGGTGGGGCTGAACGCCACCGAGCGGACGAGTCCGGTCTGGCCGGCGAAGGTGGCGCGCGGCTGCCCGGTGGCCACGTCCCACAGCCGTACGGAGCCGGTGTCGCGCCCGCTGGCGGCCAGGGTCCGGCCGTCCGGGGTGAAGGCCACCGCGCCCAGCGTTCCGATGGTGTGCCCGGCGATGGTGGTCCGCACCTTGCCGGTGACCGCGTCCCACAGCCGGACCGTTCCGTCACCACTGCCACCGGCCAGAGTGCGGCCGTCCGGGCTGAACGCGACCGCACCGGCGTCGCCGCCGGGGCCGGTGAGGACGGTCCGGGTCCGGCCGGCGGCCACGTCCCACAGCCGTACGGAGCCGTGCAGACTGCTGCTCGCCAGGGTCCGGCCGTCCCGGCCGAAGGCGACCGAGGTGACCCGGTCGGTACGCGGCGTGGCCAGGGCCCGGGTCCGGTGGGTGACGCTGTCCCACAGCCACAGCGCTCCGGAGGCGCTGGTACCGGCCAGGGTCCGCCCGTCCGGACTGAAGGCGACCGCTTCCCCCTTCAGGTGGGCGAGGGTGGCGAGGAGTCTGCCGGTGGCCACGTCCCAGATGCGCACCCCGAGCCGTCTGCTGGTGGTGGCGAGGCTGCGGCCGTCGGGGCTGAAGGCCACCGCGCGGACGCGGTCGCGCAGCCCGCCGTCGGAGCGTCCGCCGAGGAGGCGGGCGCTGTGGGTGGCCAGGTCCCAGACGCGTACGGTGCCGTCGTCGCCGCCACCGGCCAGCGTCCGGCCGCCGCGGCCGAACGCCACGGCGCCCACCGGACCGGTGTGCCCGGCCAGCGTGGTGAGCACGTCGCCGAGTGCGGTGTTCCACAGCCGGACCGTTCCGTCGTCGCTGCCGCTGGCCATCGTGTGGCCGTCCGGGGTGAACGCCACCGAGCTGACGCGGCGGGCGTGTCCGGGAAGCGTGCCGAGGATCGCGCCGGTGGCGACGTCCCACACCCGCACGGTGCCGTCGTCGCTGCCGCCGCCCAGGATGCGGCCGGAGGGGGCGAAGGCCATCGCGATCACGTATCCGGCGGGCCCGGCGAGGGTGGACCGGGCCTTTCCGGCGGAGATGTCCCAGAGCCGGATCGAGGCGTCGTCGCTGCCGTAGATGGCCAGCGTGTGCCCGTCGGGGCTGAACGCCACCGCCCGGTTGCTGCCCGCGGGCGAGACGAGCCGGGCATGGACGGTGCCGCCGGCCGTGTCCCACAGGCGGACGGTCCCGTCGAGGCTGCCGGTGGCCACCGAGCGTCCTCGGGGATCGAAGGCCACCGAGACGACCTTGCCGGTGTGGCCGCGCAGCGTCGCGGAGAGCGCGCCGGTGGCCACGTTCCACAGGCGTACCGTGCCGTCGGTGCCGCCGGTGGCCAGGGTGCGGCCGTCCCGGCTGAACGCCGTGGTCGCCACCGGGCCGCCGGGCCCGATGAAGGTGGCGCGCGTGCGGCCGGTGGCCGTGTCCCACAGCCGCCAGCTTCCGTCGCGGGTGCTGCCGGCCAGCGTGCGCCCGTCGGCGCCGAAGGACAGGGCCGACAGAGGGCCCGTGGGCGCGTCGAGGGTGGCGCGCGGCGTGCCTGTGGCCACGCTCCACAGGCGTACGGCGTTGTCGCGTCCGCCGGTCGTGGCCAGGGTGCGTCCGTCGGGGCTGAACGCCACTGCCCGCACGCCGCCGCGGTGCGCGGTGAGCCGGCGCCGCAGCGGGACGTCCACGGCGGTGAACAGTCCGGCGACGGCCTCCACGGTGGGGGCGGTCCGGTAGGCGTGGACCGCCAGGAGGGAGGCCAGGTCCGGCCGGTCTTCGAGGAGGGCGGACGACTGCGCGGCGAGCTGACGCGACAGGGAGATGCGCTGGGCGGCGACTGCCGCGTCGCGCTGCTGTTCGCTGGTACGGAACTGGTCCCAGGCGAGCAGCCCCGCGGCCAGGGCGAGGACGAGGAGGACGGACAGGGTGGCGGCGAACTGGCGCAGGCGCCTGGTGGTCCGGGCCGCCGCGCGCCGCTCGCGGTCGCGCGCCGCGGCGCTGGCGGTGAGGAAGGCGCGTTCCTGCGGGGTGAGTTCGTCGGGGGCGGCGGCGGGCGCCGGGCCGGGAGCCGGCGCCGGCCCCTCCCGCGGGGCGAAGGCCTCCTCGGCCGCGTCCAGGCGGGTGCCGCGGTACAGCGCCCCCGGGTCGCGGTCGAGTTCGTCCCACAGCCCGGCCGCCTCGGTCAGCCGGCGGTGGACGATCAGACGTCCGCGGTCCTCCTCGATCCAGCCGCGCAGCCGGGGCCAGGACGTGATCAGCGCCTCGTGGGCCAGGTCCACGGTGTCCTGGTCGACCGTGATCAGGCGGGCGCGGGCGAGGCGCTCGACCACCCGGGCCGCCGCCGGGTCACCGGCGTCCAGCTCTCCCCGGGCCGCGGGACGGCGGGTGTCCGGGGTCCCCTCGCCCGGCGTGATCAGGCGCAGCAGCATCCGGCGGACCGTCGCGGCCTGCTGCGCCGACAGTCGGCCGTAGAGGTCTTCGGCGGTCTGGGCGACCGCGCCGTGGACACCGCCGGCCGCCTCGTACGCCTGGAGGGTCAGGGTACGGCCGCGGCGCCGGCGCCAGGTCTCCAGCAGGACGTGGGACAGCAGGGGCAGGCTGCCGGGTTCCTCGGCCATCTCCTCGATGAGGCGGGCGGTCAGGGCGCGTTCCACGATCAGTCCCTCGGCGGTCGCGGGCTTGACGATGGCCTCGCGCAGTTCCGCCGGTGCCATCGGGCCGATGGGCAGGCTCGCCTCCCGGATGACGTCGGCCAGTTCGCGGTGGGCCAGGCACCTGCCGTAGAAGTCCGCCCGCACACCGAGCACCACCCGCAGCCGGCTCGCTGGGTCGTGGGCCGTCAGGACCCGGCCGATGAACGCGTTCCGTTCGTCGGGGTCGGCACAGAGCGTGAAGACCTCCTCGAACTGGTCCACCACCAGCCAGGTGTCGCCGGGTGACGCGGCCGGCGCGAACAGCCGGGCGGCGTCACGCCCGGGGTGGGCGCCGGGGGTGAGGACGCGGATCGCGGCGGGCGGGGGAAGGCCGAGGGGCGGGTCGGCGGCGGGCTGTCGCAGGCGGGCGATGAGGCCGGCGCGCAACAGGGAGGACTTGCCGCTGCCGGAGGGGCCGAACACCGCGACGATGCGACGCTCGCGCACCCGTCGCAGCAGTTCGCCGGTGAGCCGTCGGCGGCCGAAGTACCGGGCGTGGTCGTCCGGTTCGAAGCGGGCCAGGCCCCGGTAGGGCGGAACGGCGCTGTCCTCGTCCGCTTCGAGGGCGCGGGCGGCGTCGTCCCGTACGGCCTCGTGCCAGCGCCGCTGCCAGCGCTCGGCGTCCCCGCCGCACGCCGCCACGTAAGCGAGCGTCACCGGCAGGGACGGCAGCTTCTCCCCCGCCGCCGCCTGGGACAGTACGGCGGCCGAGTAGGCCACCCGTTCCGCCATGGCCCGGTAGGTCGGACTGCCCGCCTCCCGGCGCATCTTGCGCAGTTCGAACGCGAACCGCTGAACCGGACCCGCGCCAGGGTCCACGGGCTTTTCGCGACGCCCCATGCGGCCCCCCGCCGAGCAGATCGGGCAACCGTCCACGGTACGAAGCCCGGCGCGGCGCCGCAAGGGTGGTTCCGGCCGCGCGCGGCATTGATTAGCCGCACGGAAACGGGCTGCCAATCAATGGCCGGTGCGGTGAAGTGGGCAGTACACGCGCAGGCCGGCGGTGTCCCCGTCCCCATCGCGGGCGGGCCCCGGACCGGCGCGGCACGATCGCACCGCGGTGCGGCCGGTGGGTGGACGGGCATCCTTACGGGGGTAGGGTGCCCGGCACCTCCGAGCGCCCCTCCCCGCACCGCGGAACGGTCCGGTACGCGACGTCCTCGGCACCCCGCCGGTCACTCCGGGCACCGCGGCCGGATCACGTCAGCCGCATCCCGTTGGCCGTCACGATCGCGTCGTAGGTGCCCTTCAGGCCGCCCTCGCCCACGTAGCACTTGTATCCGCTGGGCTTGTCGATCGGCACCAGCTGCACCGCGGGGGCCTTGTCGCAGCGCAGCGACCTGGCCGCCGTGCCCCCGTACATCCCGTACTGCTTCCACGCCCTGGCCCGCATGCCTTCGGCGGTCAGCACGCCGCCCTTGGTCGGCGTGGCCGTGTACTGCATCAGGATGAAGCCGCCCTTGGTCTCGACGCGGAACGGCACGTCGACTCCCATGTAGGTGACGGTGCAGGTGAACGTCTGGGGCTTGTCGCCGCCGACCTCCTTGGTGTCGCAGGTACTGCTGGTCGGCTTGGACACCGCGCCGCCCATGTAGAGCACCCGGCGCTCCAGGTCGTATGTGATCTGCTCCAGCACCGGCGCCTTGTCACCCGGCGCGGGACGCTGGGGTGAGACCTTCTCGGCCGGCGAGGCCGTCGGGCTCGGGACCGGTGTGCCCTTGGTGAGCTGCGGGTCCTCCGACGCCCCGCAGGCACTGGCCGCCGAGACCGCGAGGGCCACCATCGCCGCCGTACGTATCCACTTGTTGCGCTGCACTGCTGTTTCCCCGTCTCCCCGTTGCGCGCCGGTCGCCCGGCGCCGACCTGCGCAAGTTGTTCCCGGACCGACCGATCTTAGGACGCGCGCGGGGAAGCGGAGGAAGGGGGTGCGGATACGGGGCCGGCCCTGCCGGACCGGCGCGACCTGCTGCGGGATGCCGCCGGTCAGCCGAAGTCGTAGTCGAAGGTGTACGGAACCGACGGAGCGCCGTGTGCGGCGACGAACTCGCCGGTGCCGCGCAGACCGGCCAGGTCACCGGTGGCCGAGCCCGGCACCACCTCGAAGGTGCCGCGCACGCTGCCCACGTCGTCGAACGAACCGCGCTCCTCGACGGCGAACGTGCCCCGGCGCCCGTCGACGCTGCCCTCCAGCAGTTCCATGCCGGCGAACGTGCCGGTCTTCTCCGTCACGTAGACGATGGTGTACTCGCAGGTCGTGTGCGCCGCCTCGACACCTCCGGAGAAGGCGTTGGTGACGGTGGCGTGGGCGAGGCGCGGATGGGTGCCCTGCGGGCCGAGGGCGCGCTCCTGCCAGTCGGCGAACGTGAAGTGGCCGGTGGCGCGGGCGCGTTCGGCGGTGTTCTGCGCAGACATGGTGATCCTTTCGTTCCGCGGCGCGGTGCGGTCCGCGCGGCGTGCTCGAAGTCTGGCCGCCGTACCTGACACCTTCTGTCAGGTACGGCGCGACAATGGCCCCATGCGTGCCGACCGTCTGCTCTCCCTCCTCCTGCTGCTCCAGAACCGCGGCCGGATGACCGCCGCCGGACTGGCCGCCGAACTGGAGGTGTCCCCGCGCACGGTCTACCGGGACGTCGAGGCCCTGGGCGCCGCGGGCGTCCCCGTCCGCTCCGAGCGCGGCCCGGACGGCGGCTATTCGCTGATGGACGGCTACCGCACCCGGCTGACCGGCCTGTCCGACGCCGAGGCGGAGTCACTCTTCCTGGCGGGCGTACCGGGCGCCGCCCGCGAACTGGGCCTGGGCGCGGTCCTGGCGACGGCCCAGCTGAAACTCCAGGCCGCGCTGCCGCCGGGCCTGGCGGACCGCGCCCGGCGCCTGTCGGACCGCTTCCACCTGGATGCCGCCGCCTGGTTCCGGCACGCCGACCCGGTCCCTCACCTGGCGCCCGTGGCCCGCGCCGTATGGGAACAGCGGACGCTGCGCGTCCACTACCGGGCCTGGGGCGGCGGCGAGACGCACCGGGAGCTGCGCCCGCTCGGCCTCGTCCTGAAGGGCGGCATCTGGTACGTGGTGGCCTGGACGGACGCCGGCCCGCCGGGCGACGCGGCCCCGCCCGGCGACGCCACCGTACGGACCCGGACCTACCGGATCTCGCGCCTCCTGAGCGCCGAGCCGACGGACACGCCCTTCGAGCGGCCGGCCGGCTTCGACCTGGCCGCCTGCTGGGCGGAGTCCTCCCGTCGCCTGGAGGCCGGACTGCACCACGCGACGGCACGGCTGCGGATATCACCACGTGCGCAGCGGCTGCTGCCCATGCAGTTCGGTACGGCCGGCAGTCAGGCCCTGGAAGGGGCCGGGCCGCCGGACCCCGAGGGCTGGGTGCTGGTGGACCTCCCCGTCGAGCCCCCGGCCGTCGCGGTCGGCGATCTCCTGCGACTGGGCACGGAGGCCGAGGTACTGGGCCCACCCGAACTCCGCGCCGCCGTCGCCCGCACGGCAGGCGAACTGGCACAGCGGTACGCGGCGCCGGAATCCGACACACGTGCCGCCGCTCAGCGGGACGGCGCCGACAACGACCAGGACGCCGCCGGGCTTCAGTGCGCGCAGCGCTCCCTCCAGGACGCGCCGGTTCGCCCGTAGTGCCGGGGCAGTCGGCCGCCCTCGGGAGCGTAGACGCGTGGCGGCCTGCAATCACTCCCAAGAGCGACGATTCGACCGGGTCAGAGGCTGAGGAACAAGCCTGTTCTCCGCATCCTCGCGGCCGGGGAGAACGACCGGAAGCCCTGCGGCTTCCCATGCCTCAAGGCCGCCTGCCACGTTGTGGACGGAGGACCGGCCTACGCGGATCGCCTGCGCGCCGCCCTGCACGCCGCGTGCGCCCGTGCGGCATACGAAGGCGACCGGGCCGTCGGGCAGATCCGACAGCGAAGCCGGCAACGTGCCGAGCGGAGCGTGCACGGCGCCGGCCGGATGGCGCGCCGCGCATTCATCGTCTTCCCGCACATCGACCAGCGTGAGTTTCCCGTCCACGACGCGGCGATGCGCCTCGGCAGGAGACAGGTCGACGGGCGCGTGACCGTCGCCGGAACTCAGGCCCTGTGGCGTGACGGGCAGGACCGTCCGGACCGCCTCGTAGTTCGAGGCATGGGCGACGGCTATCTGTTGTCCCGACATCGGGCAGACGTTCATCGCCTCTTCCCAGTGAGCGGTGGACTCCCATTCCGCCACGTTGACGAGACGGAAGGTGCTCCCCGGAACGGTGGTGCGGAACATGTACGTCCGGATGAACCCGGGTTGAGCGGCCATCACCTCCGCCGCGTCCTGCCAGGCGCCGAGATACGCGCTTTCCTTCTCCTCGTCGATCTCGATCGGAATGATGACGACATGGCGATTTTCCATCCGCTGCCTCCTCTGCTCCGCAGAGCGACTGCACCCGCTGACGTGCTGCTCGGGCCGGAGGGTTTCCCAGCGGATGGGGAAACACGACCGACTCCGCGAGATACCGGCTCCGGATTGTGAGCAACATTTTCTGGACGCAGACTGCGCGCACGCACCGCAAATCGGCAAACAGCATTGCCGAACCGGCAAACATGAACAAGGTAAGCGCGTTCCTTATCCTCGTTCGTCACGTGCTGTGTTGCTGGCGGGGCGCTTGATGGTCTTGCCGACGTCGTAGCGGGTGGCGAGGTGGCGGTTCCTGGAGCCGGGCGGGTGCCGGGGGCGGCCCGGTCTTCACCCGGCCCGCCTCACCTCACCGTCACCTCACCCCCGCGCCCCCGAACCGGGCGCGGCCACCGGGGCCTGAAGGTGTGCGGCAACCTCCCGGCCGATCCGGGCCAGCGGGCCCGGCTGGGTCATGGTGTGGTGGGTGCACGCGATGTCGTGGCTCTCGATGTGGCCGGTGACCAGGTGGCGCCAGGCCTCGGCGGTCGGCGCGTGGGCGGGCTTGCCCTCCGTGGCGTGGAAGTACAGCAGGTCGCCGTCGAAGATCCCCTCGGAGAAGGTCGGCAGCAGCTTCACCGAGTTGGTGAAGACCTCGGTGACGGCGGCGAGCCGGTCCTCGCCGAGCGCGGGGTGGTCCTTCAGCGCGTCGAGCAGGTCGCCGCCGCCCTGCCCCCGCAGCACCGCCGCCACGCCCGGGACGGTCAGCGGCCGCGCGAACGCGTCCGGGTCGTGGCCCGCCGCCTCCACGAGCAGGGAGAGGATGTCGTGCTCCGTCACGGCCGGACCCGTCGATCCGTGCGGGTCGATGGGGCGCGAGTCGAGCATGGCCAGCAGCGCCACCCGCTCGCCCCTGGCCTGGAGCCGGACCGCGATGGCGTGGGCGAGCGCGCCGCCGAGCGACCAGCCCAGGAGGTGGTACGGCCCGGCGGGCTGTACGGCGCGGATCTGCCCGACGTAGTCGGCGACCATCTCCTCGAAGGTGGCGGGCAGCGCCGCCCGCCGCGCCAGACCGCCCGCCTGGAGCCCGTAAACCGGGATGTCCGGCCCCAGATGGCGCAGCAGCCCGGCGTAGCACCAGCTCAGGCCGCCGGAGGGGTGGACGCAGAACAGCGGGGGGCGGCTGCCCCCGGTGCGCAGCGGCAGCAGCGCCTCGAAGCCGCCCGAGTCGCCGCCGGTCCGCAGCACCCCGCCGAGGGCGGCGACGGTGGGTGCCTCGAACAGGGCGCGGATGGAGAGTTCGGTGCCCAGGGCGGTGCGGACCCGGCTGATGAGCTTGGCCGCCAGCAGGGAGTGGCCGCCGAGGGCGAAGAAGTCGTCGTCGATGCCCACCTGCCGTACGCCGAGCACCTCGGCGAACAGCGCGCACAGCACCTTCTCCTGAGGGGTGCGCGGCTGCCGACCGTCGCGGGCGGCGGGGGCTTCGGGAGCGGGCAGGGCGGCGCGGTCCAGTTTGCCGTTCGAGGTGAGCGGCAGGTGATCCAGGAGGACGAAGGCGCCGGGGACCATGTATTCGGGCAGGCGCGCGGCGGCCCAGGAGCGCAGGGTGTCGGCGTCGACCGGCGCGTGCCCGGGTGCCGTACGGCCGGATTCGGCGTGCCGTGCGGCGGGGACACGGCCGGCGCTCCGGACGGGCACGACGTACGCGGCCAGCCGCCGGTCCCCGGGGGTGTCCTCCCGTACGGTGACCACCGCGTGGGCGACGCCCGGGTGCCGGGCCAGCGCCGTCTCGACCTCGCCGGGTTCGATGCGGAAGCCGCGCACCTTGACCTGCCCGTCGGCGCGGCCGAGGTATTCCAGGACGCCTTCGGGCGACCAGCGTGCCCGGTCGCCGGTCCGGTACATGCGCGAGCCCGGCGCGCCGCAGGTGCAGGGCACGCCGGGGTCACCGCACGTGCCGGCGGCCGACCCGCTGCCCGCGTGGGCGAACGGGTTGGCGACGAACCGCTCCGCGGTCAGCGCGGGCCGGCGCAGGTAGCCGCGGGCGATCTGGTCACCGGCCAGGTACAGCTCCCCCGGCACCCCGGCCGGTACGGGGTTGAGCGCGGCGTCGAGCACGTACGCCTGGACGTTGCGTCCGGGGCGTCCGATGACGGGCTGCTCCCCCTGGCCGGCGATGCGGCAGTACACGGCGTCGACGGTGCACTCGGTCGGCCCGTAGTAGTTGTACGCGGTGGTGCCGGGCAGCGAGCGCAGCGTCTCCCACAGGGCGGCGTCGACGGCCTCGCCGCCCACCATGAGGATGCGGGGCCGGTGCCGTTCGCCGGTGAACAGGCCGGCGGCCATCAGCTGGTGCAGATAGGTGGGGGTCAGGTCGAGGAAGTCGATGTGCTGGTCGGCGAGGTAGTCGACGAGGGCGGGCGGGTCGAGCCGCACGGTGTCCTCGACGAGGTGCAGTTCGTGGCCGGCGGCCAGGAACAGCGGGCCCTCCCAGGCGGTGTCGAAGGAGAACGCGGCGGTCAGCGCGGTCCGCAGGCGGCGCCGGGCCGCGGCCGTCTCCGGGTCGATCAGCTCGGCCTTGTGGTCGAAGAACAGGTTCGTCAGCTGGCGGTGTTCGACGACGACGCCCTTGGGCTGCCCGGTGGAGCCGGAGGTGTAGCTGACGTACGCGGGGTGGCGCGGTGCCAGGGGGGCGAGCCGGTCGGCGTCCGTGGGGTCGGTGTCCGGGCGGAGGTCCAGTTCCCGTACGGCGGCCGGGTCGTCGAGGCAGAGGGTGGCGGCGGTGTCCGGCAGGCGCCCGGCGGCGGCCGCGGTGGTCACGACGCACACCGGGCGGGTGTCGGCGAGCAGGAAGCGGATGCGCTCGGCGGGCAGTTCCGGGTCGACCGGTACGTACGCGGCGCCGGTCTTGAGGACCGCGAGCAGGCCCGCGAGGTGCTCGGCCGTGCGCGGCAGGGCCAGCGCCACGAACGTCTCGGGCCCGGCGCCGCGCGCGATCAGCGCGTGCGCCAGGCGGTTGGCGCGGGCGTTCAGCCGGGCGTACGACAGGGTGGTGGCGCCGCAGACCAGGGCGGTGGCGGTGGGCGTGCGGTGGGCCTGTTCCTGGAACAGGGCGGGCAGGGTCGTGGCCGGGACCGTACGGGCGGTGTCGTTCCACCCGGTCGTCACCCGGCGGCGCTCCGCGGCCGGCAGCAGGTCGATGCCGCCGACGGGCTGTTCGGGGTCGACGTCGGCGAGCGTGTCCAGCAGGGCCAGGAAGCGGCGCTGGTGGGCGGCGGTGGTGGGGGCGTCGTACCGGGCGGGGTCGGCCTGGAAGTCGATGCGCAGGCAGCCGTCGTCGGTCCGCTCGTAGACGTTGACGCCGAGACCGGTGACGGGGCCGTTGGAGAGGTTGTGCAGGGTGGCCGGATGCCGCCCGAAGGCCAGCTCCGGGTCGTAGCTCATGATGTTGATGCCCCAGTCGCCCAGGTAGCCGCCGGTGTGGGCGGCGCCCAGGTCCTGGACGAGGTAGGGCGACGGGAAGCGCTGGTGGCGCAGCAGCCCGCGGGCCTGTTCGCAGGTGTGCCGCACCAGTTCGCGCACGGTCGTGTACGGACCCAGCTCCAGGTGCAGCGGCAGCACGTTGGCGACCATGCAGGGCGCGCTGCGCGCCACGGCGCCGACGCGGCCGGTCACGGTCAGGTCCAGGGTCACGTCGGTGGACCCGCTCATCCGGTGCACGTACAGCGCGAGCGCGGCCATCGCCACCACGGGCAGCCCGGAGCGGGTGTGCCGCCCCAGGGCACGCAGTCCGTCGGCGGCGGGGGCGGGGAGGTGTGCGGTCTCGCGGACGAAGCGGTGCGGGACGGCGGACAGCCGGCTCGCCAGCCCGGTGTCGGTGGCCCGGCCGGCGTACCGCTCGGCCCAGAACGCGCGGTCCCGGGTGAACCGTTCGGAGGCGCGGTACCCGGCTTCGTCGGCCAGGAGTTCGTCCAGCGTGTTCAGCCGGCTGGGCGGGCACTCCTCGCCCGCCTCCAGGGCGGTGTAGGCCTCGGCGACGCGCTGGATCAGCAGGGAGAAGCCGTAGCCGTCCAGGACGATGTGGTGCAGCGCCATGTAGAGGACGCAGTGGTCGTCCGGCAGCAGCAGCACCGCGAAGCTGAACAGCGGGGAACGGCGCAGGTCGGCGGGCTTGCGCAGGTCGGCCCACATCCACTCCTGGGCCCGGGTCCACGGGTCGGGCGGCGCGACCACCCGGGCGGGGCCGGGGGGCGGGCCGACGGGGGCGGCCGCGTCCCGCAGGTCCACGACGGGCAGCGGCCAGTCGTCGGCGAGGTCGGGCACCTGCCAGACGCCGCCCTCCTCGTCGGTCTCGAAGCGGACCCGTACGGCCTCGATGTCGGCCACGGCGCGGCGCAGCGCGGCACTCAGCACGGCCAGGTCGACCGGGCCGTGGATGTCCACGTACTCGGCGGCACGGTAGATGGGGTTCTCCGCGTCCAGCTGCTGGGAGAACCACAGCCCCGTCTGCGCGACGGTCAGCGGCAATCGGCGACCGCGGTTGCCTGGCTTCCTGTTCATGCTTGCCGTCTCCTGACGAAGATGCTCATGTTCCTCGGCGACCGCGCCGGTGGCCGGACCGCACGGCCGGTCGCAACTCACGCGCCGTACAGGGCCAACGAGCACCACATGACTGGTGTATCGGTTCGTCGGCAAATCTCTTTGCACGTGTGTGCGCACACGGGGGCGGCACGCGGGCCGCGCACCGGCCGTGGAGCCGCTGACGTGCAGCTCACGGGCCGGATAGCGGTGCACGCGCGGGGCGTTGCCGAGGGCCGGGCGGCTCCCCGGAGGCCGGCCCGGCAGCAGTCCGTACGTCGAACACGTACGCCAGAACGGGCCGTCGGGGTCACTCGCCGGGGCGCACCAGGTCCGACGGGTCGGTGTTCGCGCCGCACACGACGACGCACACGCGCTCCCCCGGCGCGGGCAGGTACGTCCCCGACCGGAGGGCGGCGTAGGCGGCGGCCGTGCCGTGCTCGACCGCCAGCCTGCGGTCGTCCCACAGGTTCCGGCGCGCGCTCACGATGGCCTCGTCCGGCACGAGCAGCGAGAGCGCGCCGGGCTGCCGGGCCCAGTGCAGCGCCATCGCGCTGACGCGGCGGGCGCCCAGCGAGTCGGCGGCGACGGAGTCCACCGGCACGTCGACGACCCGGCCCGCCTCGAGGGCGGCGTTCAGCGCCCGGCAGTTCTCCGGCTCGACGGCCACGACCCGTACGCCGTGGTGGTGCGCCGCCGCGGCGACGCCGCTGAACAGGCCGCCGCCGCCGACCGCGACCACGACCGTGTCCAGGCCGGGCAGCGCGGCCCGGATCTCCTCCAGCAGGGTGCCTGCCCCGGCCGCGACCAGCGGGTGGTCGTACGCGTGCGACTCCAGCGCCCCGGTCCGCGCGGCGTGTTCCCGGGACGCCTCCAGCGCGGTGGCGTACTCGGAGCCCACCTGGCGTACGTCGGCGCCGAGCAGGCGCAGCCGGGCGACCTTGACCGGCGGCGCGGTCTCCGGCAGGAACACCGTCGCCCGGATGCCGTGACGGCCGGCGGCCCAGGCGCAGGCCAGTCCGGCGTTGCCGCCGGAGGCGATGACCACGCCGGCCCCGGGCCATGGTGCCCGCCTCCAGGTGCGCCGCGACGAAGTTCGCCGCGCCACGGGCCTTGAACGATCCGGTGTGCTGGGTGAACTCGTAGGCGAGCCAGCCCTCGCCGGGTCCGAACCCGCCCGGGTCGACCGGTGCGAGGGTGACCGGGCGCACATCCCCGGCGATGCGGTCGGCCGCCGCCTTCACGTCCTCGTAACTGATGCCGTTCATCGCGGTCCACTCTCCCGGGGTCGGTACGTCGGACGTGACGGTACGTCGGACGTCGGGCGTCGTGTCACGGTGCCGTCCGGCGTGACCGCCGGGGCCGTGCGGCCGGTCGGGACCGGACCGGACCGCACCGGCCGTCCGGCACCGGACCGGACCAGTGGATCACGAACCGCCCCGGGTGCGCTCGCCTTCCCCCGCGCCCGCCAGGGGCGAAAGTCCCGCCGCGTCAGGACTTTCCGCCCTTGGCCCGTGGGGCCGTCCAGCGAAATGATCTTGGTATGCCGGGCCGGCGGCGCGTCCGAGCCGCCGACCGACCGAAGGAAAGTACCCGCACGTCATGACATTACGTACGCCGGCCGCGATCGCCTCCTGCGCCGCGGTGGCCCTGTCCATGGGGCTGCTCCAGGCACCCGCCGCCCAGGCCGCCGACAAGCCGCGGCCGACCGGCGCCCGGACGCTGGACGATGTGCTGTGCATCTACAGCACCGAGATCACCGACCGCACCACCGGCGGTTACGTCTGGGACATCGGCAAGCGGGCCCACGCGCTGTGGAAGAGCGACGACTTCCAGAAGAAGTACGGGCAGCTGTCCTACGGCGAGCAGACGAACAAGCTGCTCTACGAACTGAACGTGAGCCAGCACGTGTTCGGCCACAGCTGGCTCGTGCACTTCAATTCCGGCGGCAAGCTGCACCGGAAACTCGCCGACGGCGCGGAGGCCCGCTACGACACCTATTCCTTCCAGCCGAACGACCCGGACGGCACCAACGGCGACGGTTCACCGGTCGACGGCATGTCCGTCAACTACACCGGCTACGACATCAACGTGCCGGACAAGCCACTGGTCGAATGGGACCGGCCGAGCCGCAAGCAGGACCAGGGCCAGGCGTACTCCGCGCGTGCCGCGCGCTGCACCGCGCTGTCCGGCGCCCAGCAGAAATCGTTCAAGAACGAGATCCGGCGGCGCACGGAGCTCAACGAGAAGTACACCCTGCTCCCCAGCTGGAATTTCCTCCTGACCGGTGGCTGGGCGGGCACGCCCGCCAGGAACTGCACCACGTTCGCCCTCCAGGTCTGGGACGCGACGATGAAGGACACCCCGGCCGAACGCATCGACGCGCCCGGCGGCTACCCCGCCGCGGAGATCAACAAGCTGGGCGGCAAGGTCCCCGCCGACCTGACGCAGAGCGAGTTCTCGGCGTGGATACCCGCCCTCGCCGGGAAGTGGATACGCGAGAAGAACGGCGGCCACAACGAGAACGCGGAGGTACCGCGCTTCGCCGACGACAAGCCGGCGCCGGCTCCGTGCCATGGTCGAGGCCCACCGCCCCACACCGCAGGGAGCCACCGTGCCCGCCTCCGCCCCGCACACCACGCCCCACCCCGAGCCCGCCACCGCCACCACGGGGCCGCCACCGCCCGTCCCCGCCGACCTGGTGATCGAGGGCTGCACCGTTCTCGTCCACGACGACCACGACGGCATCGGCTTCACCGAGGACGCCGCGATCGTCGTACGCGACGGCTGTGTCGCCCGGATCGCCCCGGCCCGCGCGGTGGCGGACCTGCCCGCCGCCGAACGCATCGACGGCCGGGGCCAGGTCGCGATGCCCGGCCTGGTCAACTGCCACACCCACGCGGCCATGGTGGTCTTCCGGGGCAGCGCCGAGGATCTGCCCGTCGAGGAGTGGTTCAACGACCGCGTCTGGCCGGTCGAGACCAACCTCACCGACCACGACGTCCGGCTCGGCGCGCAGCTCGCCTGCGCGGAGATGATCCGCGGCGGGGTCACCACGTTCGCCGACCACTACTTCGCGATGGACGAGGTGGCCGACGTCGTCCGGGCCTGCGGGATGCGGGCGGACCTGGGCTGGGCGTACTTCTCCTCCCAGGGCCCGGCGGGCCGCGAACGCTCCCTGGACTTCGCGCTGCGCCACCGGGACGGCGCGGGCGGCCGGATCACCACCTCGCTCGCACCGCACGCGACGTACACCGTCTCGGACGCGGACCTGCGGGCGACCGCCGGACTCGCCCGCGACCACGGCCTGCGGGTGCACATCCACGCCGCCGAGAACCGCGACCAGACCGACCACAGCCTCGCCCGCCACGGCCGCACCCCGGTCGAAACGCTGCACCGCGCCGGCCTCCTGGACGTCGGCGTCCTCATCGCCCACGGCACCGGCATCCTCCAACGCGACCTGCCCGTCCTCAGCAGCGGCACGGGCCGCATCGGCGTCGCCACCGCGCCCAGGGGCTACCTGAAGTTCGCGTGGGACCCCACCCCCGTACGGCTGCTGCGGTCGATCGGCATCCCGGTCGGCCTGGCGACGGACGGCGCCGCGTCGAACAACACCCTGGACGTCTGGGAGAGCATGACGCTCACCGCACTGGTGCAGAAGGCGGCGGAAGGGGACCCGCGGTGGCTGACCGCACACCAGGCCCTCGACCACGCCACCACCCAGAGCGCCCGCGCGCTCGGCCTGGACGGCCGGGTGGGGCGGCTGGCCCCGGGGCACCGGGCCGACATCATCCTGGTGGACCTCACCGGCCCGCACGTCCAGCCGGTGCACGACACCGCCACCGCCCTGGTGCACAGCGCGCGCTCCAGTGACGTACGCACCACCATCGTCGACGGCCGCGTCCTCATGCGCGACCGCCGTCTGCTCACCCTCGACGTTCCCGCCGTCACCGCCGAACTCCGCACCCGGCTGCCCGCCCTCCTGGACCGCGGCCACGGTGGCCGCATCCAGCACTACGACGGCTGACTCACCGCCCCACCGCGTCCAGATAGACCCCCAACGGCTGCAACGGCGTCCACAGTTGTTCGAAGTAGGCGGCGAAGTAGGACATGTAGGTGGTGTCCTGCACGCTGAAGCCGTTCAGTTTCTGGCGGGCGCCGCCGGAGAAGGCCAGGAAGACGGTGCTGTCGTCGATCAGGGCCATGTTCAGGCCGTCCGCCGCCGCGGTCCACCGCAGCACGCTCGCCTCGTAGTTGAGGATGTGGCCGGTCTCCTCGCGGTGCCGCCGGGCCCAGCCGAGGACGTCCCGGTCGGGCACGCCGTCCGTCTCGGGGACGCCGATGATGCGGCGGACGCTGCGCTGGTCCTCGGTGTCCTCGCGCGCCCAGGACAGGATGTCCGCGAAGTAGTCGGCGGAGGCCTTCGTCGTGTACTGGTCGGGCGGATAGCGGCGGGTGTACGTCACCCTGATCTCGGAGCGTGCCGAGCGCACGCACCGGGCCGCCGCGGTGTAGAACTCGGGGTTGCTGCGGTACCAGGTCGCGGCGAGCAGCGCGTCGCCGCCGGCGTCCGGCAGTGCCACCGGGCGCGCGGCCCCGGCCTGGCCGGCCGGCCCCCTGCGCAGCGCGTCGAGGCGGCGCTTGGCGTCCCGCCAGCGGTCCAGCCAGTCCGCCGGCTCCGCCCCGCAGGCGGCCACGAAGGCCGAGGTCAGTTCCCAGCTGGGGAAGCGGCGCCCGTTGAGCATCGCGGACACCGAGCTGCGCCCGCACTTCATCTGGAGGGCGAGGCTGGCCTCCGTGGGTTCGAAGCACCGCAGCCGCAGTTCGCGCAGCTGCTCCGCGAACGCCTCCACGGGCTCCGGTACGGGCGCGGACATGGGCCGGTCGGTCAACGGATCATCATCCCCCGGGAGCGCGGCGGCGACGGTGACACAGAAGTCCCGTGCCTGTCCGTCATTGTCCGCCGGTGCCACCGGTGTTCGCCAGTGCTCGCCCGCGCCGTCGTGGTGCTCAGGAATGCCGATGCCCGTCTCCAGGCCATTGGCCCAGGTGAGCGGGGCGTCAACACTTCCTTGTACGGGCCGCGCGACGCCGCGCGGCGGCACGGCGGGGAAGGAGGACGCCATGTGACCTGACGGATCACCGCGACCGGGCGGACGGAGCACCCGTACCGCCCCGGGCAGAGCAGACCCGCAAAAAGAGAGGCCGCTCCCTGGTGCTTCTGGCGGGAAGCAGGGAACGGCCTTCTGCCGAACTCAGGAGACCTCATGCTCTTCACACACAAGGAGACCTCGTGCTCGTCGATTGCAGGATAGCCCTTCGCTGTACGGGCATCGCCTTCGTGGCCGCGCTCGTCCTGGGCGTCACGCTGGTGACACCCGCCGGTTCCCCCCTCCCGCAGGACGCCCTCTGGGTCCTGCTCCTGACGTCGGCGCTCACGCCGGCCGCGGCGCGGGGCGGAGCGGGGTGGCGGCGTTGAGCGGGCAGGCGAACGCGGCGGCGTGCCGTCGGTGCGGAGCCCGGGCTGCGGAGCAGCGCACCTTCACCACCCCGGTCGTCGACTGCTCCGGGCGGCTGCTGGTCGCCACGTCCGTGCTCTGCGCGTGCGGCGATGCCACCCTGGTCGGTCTGCGGCCGACGCGTACGGGTGACGGTCCGGACGCGCGGGTGGACGCGGCGCGGCGGCTCTTCCCGTACACCGTGTACTGACGGGGTGCACTGACGGGGGACGGGCCGGCCACCGGACCCGGTGGCCGGCCCGTCGACCGGCCGCGGCCTTCCGCATCCGTCCGTCCGCATCCTTCCGTCCACGGCCGGTCGCCCGTCCCGGACCGGGCGTGCGACGGTACGGATACATCTGGGTATCGTCGGCCGTCGGGCCGGTGACCAGCCGGCGACCCGATGACGCAACGCGAAAGGTGCAGGCGCTGTGCGACGCCCTCAAGGCCGCGACCACGACCGCGGCCGCGAACACGGCCGGGACCGCGGGCACGCCCGTGACCACGGCCGTTCCCAGGACTGGCAGCGGGCCGAGCGCCCGCAGGGAATCCGCGACGGTCTGGCCGGGGAACTGCGCCGGATGGACGGCGCCTCGTACGGCAGGTACAAGGCGCTCCTCGGCTCGTGGGCCATGCCCGGCTTCACCCTGGAGGTGATCCGGGGGCAGTCCGACCCGTACGCGCCGCCCGCGCGGGTCGCCCTGCGCGTCCCGGCCGAGGAGGCCGGGTTCCCGGCGGACCTGTGGGAGTCACCGGTGCGGCGGCGGGCGCTGGCGAGCTACCTGGCCCGGCGGGCCGCCGAGGCGGCGGACCACCGGGCGCTGCGCGTGGACGCGGGCGGCCAGGAGGTGCTGGAGCGCAGTTCCTGCCTGGTCGACGCGCGGGACGGTGCGGTGACTCTGCGCCTGGGCGTGGACCTGCCGGGGCACGGCCGCCGGATCGACGGGCACGCGGCGGAGCACGTCCTGTGCGGCCTGCTGCCGAGGGTCGCCGAGCGCGCCCTGCGGTACACGGCGCTGGACGCCGACGACGTACGGGCCTTCGCGGACACCGTCGAGGACTCGGACGCGCTGCGCGCCGCGCTGCCCGGCCTCGGCCTGGTGGCGTTCGTCGCGGACGGCGCGGTGCTGCCGCGGCGCAGCGGCGTGGACGACCGCCCGGCGGCCGGCCGGGACGTCGTCCCCTTCGCCTCGCCCGGGGAACTGCGGGTCTCGCTCGACCTGCCGCACGCCGGGACGGTCACCGGCATGGGCGTGCGCGAAGGCGTCACCCTGGTCGTCGGCGGCGGTTTCCACGGCAAGTCGACGCTGCTGCGTGCCCTGGAGACCGGCATCTGGGACCACGTGCCCGGCGACGGCCGTGAGCAGGTGGTGGCCCGGCCCGACACCGTGAAGATCCGTTCGGAGGACGGCCGCCGGGTCGAGCGGGTGGACGTACACGCCTTCGTCGACCACCTGCCGAGCGGCGCGGACACCACCGACTTCCGTACGGACAACGCCTCCGGCTCCACCTCGCAGGCCGCCTCCCTGTGCGAGGCGGTGGAGGTGGGGGCGCGGGTCCTGCTCATCGACGAGGACACCGCGGCCACCAACCTGATGATCCGCGACGCGCGGATGCAGGCACTGGTGGCCAAGGAGCGGGAGCCGCTGACGCCGTTCGTGGACCTGGTGCGCTCGCTGCACCGGGACCACGGCGTCTCCACCGTGCTGGTCATGGGCGGCTCCGGCGACTACATGGAGGTCGCCGACCAGGTGATCATGATGGACGCGTACCGGCCGTCCGATGTCACCGTCCGGGCACGGCAGTTGGCGGCGGTACCGACCGGCCGGACCGCGGAGGCGGAGTCCTTCCCCGGCGTCGCGCACCGCCACCCGGACCCCGGCTCCCTCGACACGTCGGTACGCGGCCGGTCCCGCATCCGCGCCCGCGGCGACGACGCGCTGACCTTCGGCGAACACGACGTCGACCTGCGGGCCGTCGAACAGATCGCGGACGCGCGACAGGTGGTGGGCATCGGCCTGGCCCTCGAACTGATGGTGCGGCGCGGGTACGTCGACGGCAAGCGCACGCTGTCCGAGGCACTCGACCTGCTCGACGGCGACCTGGAGGACGGCGCCCACCGACTCCTCGCCGTCCGCGACGAGGACTTCGCCCTCCCCCGCCGCCACGAGGTGGCAGCGGCCCTGAACCGCCTACGCGGCCTACGAGTTCTGGGCAGGCCGTCGGGGGCGGACGGGGGGTGAGGTACGCGGGGGGCTCGTGCGCGTACGCCGGGGGCACGGCCTTTGGCAAGATCACCCCATGACCGCTCCCCTGCCTCCCCCGATACCTCCCGTCGTGCCGGCCGGCCGGCTGCGCGACGGCGAGCAGCCCACTCTGCCGCTCTCCCCGGACGCCGAGTTGCGCCCGTGGCGGCCCGCCGACGCGCACGCCCTGGTCGCCGCCTGCCAGGACCCGGACATCCGGCAGTGGAACCGGCCCGCGCAGGTCACGCTGGAGGGCGCGCGGGACAAGATCGCTCACTGGCACCGGCGATGGCATGACGAACAGGCGGCCATCTGGGCCGTCGCCCGCCCGGCATGCGGCGGAGCGGTCGGGCTGGCCGGGCTCGGCGATCTGGACCTCATGGGCGGCAGCGGGGAGTTCCTCTACTGGCTGCTGCCGGCCGGCCGCGGGGGCGGACTCGCGGTGTCGGCGACCGTACGGATCAGCCGGTGGGCCCTGCACGACCTCGGCCTGCACCGGCTGCGGATCACCCACTCCGTGGGCAACCCGGCGTCCTGCCGGGTGGCGGACAAGGCGGGCTTCCGGCTGGAGGGCACCATGCGCAGCGCCCTGCTGCACGCCGACGGCTGGCACGACGAGCATCTGCACGCCCGGGTCGCGGGGGACGACTGGCCCGCGCACGCCTGAGCGGGCGCCGGGGGCCGCGGTCGCCGGTCCCCGCGCCCGTCCGGCTCACCTCATCGGCACGACGGCGGTCGGTGCGTGGCCCGGTTCGGTGGCCAGGTCCTCGAACTCGTTGACGCTGCCGATGTCGGTGCCGCTCATCGCGATGTTGGTGACCCGCTCCAGGATCGCCTCGACGACCACCGGGACCCGGTGTTCGGCGGCCAGCTTCTTGGCCTCCTCGAAGGCGGGCAGCAGCCGGTCCGGTTCGGTGACGCGGATGGCCTTGCAGCCCAGCCCCTCGGCGACCTTCACGTGGTCGACGCCGTAGACGCCGATCTCGGGGGTGTTGATGTTCTCGAACTCCAGGGTGACCTGGTAGTCCATGGCGAAGTTGCGCTGGGCCTGGCGGATCAGGCCCAGGTAGGAGTTGTTCACCAGCACGTGCACGTACGGGATGCGGTGCTGGGCGCCGACCGCCAGTTCTTCCAGCATGAACTGGAAGTCGTAGTCGCCGGAGAGCGCGACGACGCTGCCCCCGGGGTCGGCGGTGGCGACGCCCAGCGCGGCCGGGATGGTCCAGCCCAGCGGCCCGGCCTGGCCGCAGTTGATCCAGTGGCGGGGCCGGTAGACGTGCAGCAGCTGCGCGCCGGCGATCTGCGAGAGGCCGATGGTGGTGACGTAGCGGGTCTCGGGCCCGAACGCGCGGTTCATCTCCTCGTACACCCGCTGCGGTTTGAGCGGCACGTTGTCGAAGTGCGTACGGCGCTGGAGCGTGGCCCGGCGCCGCTGGGCCGAGGCGGCCCACTCGCCGCGGTCGGGCAGTTCGCCCGCGGCCTGCTGCTCCTTGGCGACCTCGACGAACAGTTCCAGGGCCGCCTTGGCGTCGGAGGCGATGCCGTAGTCGGGGGCGAAGATCTTGCCGATCTGGGTGGGCTCGATGTCCACGTGCACGAAGGTGCGGCCCCGGGTGTAGACGTCCAGCTTGCCGGTGTGGCGGTTGGCCCAGCGGTTGCCGATGCCGAGGACGAAGTCGGACTCCAGGAACGTGGCGTTGCCGTAGCGGTGCGAGGTCTGCAGGCCGACCATGCCGGCGTTGAGGCGGTGGTCGTCGGGCAGAGCGCCCCAGCCCATCAGGGTCGGGACGACGGGGACGCCGGTCAGCTCGGCGAACTCGGTCAGCAGGCCCGAGGCGTCGGCGTTGATGATGCCGCCGCCCGCGACGAGCAGCGGGCGCTCGGCGGCGTTGAGCATGGCGAGGGCCTTGACGATCTGCTTGCGGGTCGCCTTCGGCCGGTGCACGGGCAGCGGCTCGTACGTCTCCGGGTCGAACTCGATCTCCGTCATCTGGACGTCGATCGGCAGGTCGATCAGGACCGGCCCGGGACGCCCGGAGCGCATCAGGTGGAACGCCTGCTGGAAGACGCCGGGGACCTGGGCGGCCTCCAGGACGGTGGTGGCGGCCTTGGTGACCGGGGCGGCGATCGAGGCGATGTCGACGGCCTGGAAGTCCTCCTTGTGGATCACGGAGGTGGGTGCCTGGCCGGTGATGCACAGGATAGGGATCGAGTCGCCGGTCGCGGAGTAGAGACCGGTGATCATGTCGGTGCCGGCCGGTCCCGAGGTGCCGACGCAGACGCCGATGTTGCCGGGGGCCGCGCGGGTGTAGCCCTCGGCCATGTGGGAGGCGCCCTCGACATGGCGGGCGAGCGTGTGGTGGATGCCGCCACCGGCCCGCAGCGCCGCGTAGAACGGGTTGATCGCCGCGCCCGGCACACCGAACGCGTTGGTCACGCCCTCGCGCTTGAGGATCTCCACAGCCGCACGAGCGGCGGTCATTCGAGGCATCGAGTACTCCTGCGTCGGCCTGTCGGGGTCCCGCTCCGGCCCCGGGTGGGGCGGAAGCGCGAGCTACACACTTCCGAATAATGGAATTCTCGTTTTACTCTGCGGAAGTACGGAAGAAAGTAGAGCGCGCCCTTCCAGCCGTCAAGGGAGGCCTCGGAGCGAGACGCACGAAGTAAGGAGGGAGCGGAACGGCGCAAATCACCGCGCAACGGACCGGGGCGTCCCGGTCGAAGGCATGCGGTGGTGCGCCCCGCCCCGGAGACCACAGGCGGCGCGGCTCGCCCCGCCCCATGGGCGCGCCGACAGCCCAACTACCGCTCCAGCGGTACGGCGAGGGCCGTGACCAGCCACGTTAAGGTGTACATCGCCCTGCGCCCGCGCCTTTGCCGCGCCGATGCCGTACCGACAAGCCGCACCGAGGAGACCGCTCCATGCCCCCGCGCACCGTCCTGATACTCCAGCACGTCGAGGTCGAGAAGCCCGGACTGATCCTGGACGCGCTGGACGGCAGCGGATTGCGCGCCGACATCCGCAACCTGATCGACACGCCGGGCGCCTCGGCGGGCGACCTGCCGCCGGTGTCCGACCTGGCGGGGCTGGTCGTCATGGGCGGCCCCATGAACGCCGACGACCTGGCCGGCCACCCGGCGCTGAAGCTGGAGCGGGACCTCCTGGCCGACGCGCTGCGGGCCGGGGTGCCGACGCTGGGCGTGTGCCTGGGCGCCCAGTTGCTCGCCCGCGCCCAGGACCTGGCCGTACGGACGGGCGCCGACCTCGGCCGCCCCGGCGAGATCGGCTGGGCCCCGCTGCGTGACGTGGACCGCGCGGACCCGGTCGTCGGACCGCTGGCCGACGCGCCCGGCGTGCTCCACTGGCACGGCGACCGCATCGTGCCCGGCCCCGGCACCCGTGTCCTGGCGAGCACCGGGACCACCGAGTGCCAGGCGTTCCGCGCCGGTCCGGCCGCCTGGGGCCTCCAGTTCCACCTGGAGGTCACGCCCGGCCTCCTGGACGACTGGCTCGCCGAGCCGTCCTTCGCCGCCGAGGCCCGGGACGCCCTCGGTCCGGACGCCACGGACAGGCTGCGGGCCGACGCCCTCGCCGTAGCCCGGGACCTGCGCCCCCTGGCAGAGCGGAGCCTGGCCCACCTGCGCTCTCTCTTCGTGGCGCGCGCCGGCCTCTGACCGTCGCGGGCTCCGGGAGGGGCGCCGCCAGGACCGCGCCGGTCAGCCCCTGGCGTCCGCTCCGTCGAGCCAGACCCCGATCACCTCGGACGCCACGGCGGACACGCTCCGGCCGGTGGTGTCGATCACCGTCACGCCCGGCGCCTCCGGGCGGCGGAGGGCGGCGTGCTGCCGGAGTGTGCGGGTGAGCTGGTCGGCGGCCCCGGAACCGATCTCGCGGCGGCGGACCCGCTCCTCCAGCGACGGCGTGTCGGCGGTCAGCCGTACGGAGGTGATGCCGGCGCCCGGTACGGCGTCGGCGATCCACGCCAACTCCCGCTCCAGCGCGACGAACACGCCCGTCAGGATCAGCCGGGTGTGGCCCACCTCCGCCAGATTCGCCCAGACCGCGGCGAGGTTGCGGCGGGACAGCTCGCTCGGGGCGAGGCCGGGCGGCGGCCAGGGGTGCACCTGGTCGAGCTGGTCGGTGTCGATGAGGGCGTGCGGGACGTCCGCGTGGCCGAGCTGGTGGGAGACCTCGTACGCCGTCGTGGACTTGCCGACCCCGGCGGCGCCGCAGAGAACCAGAATCTTCGTCATAGGCTGCATCACCGCCCATCGTGAGCCGATCGCACCCGCCTCGCGAGCGAATTAGCGGCCCTGAGAGGCTGTGCCCGACGGGCCCCGAGAGGGCCGCCCTCCGGGCCAGGCGATCCGGACGGGCATCGGCGGCCGTCAACGCCCCCGACGAACAGGAGAAGAGGCGACCGTGCGCAACGCCGTGGTGACCCCCGAGGGCGACCGTATCCGCTGGGCCGAGCTGCCCGGCGAGCAGCCGGTCCGTGTCTACCTGCACGGTCTCGGCGCCACCTCGCCCGCCTACTTCGCCGGGACGGCCGTGCACCCGCTGCTGGCCGGCCGCCGCTCGCTCCTGCTCGACCTGCTCGGCTTCGGCATCAGCGACCGGCCCACCACCTTCTCGTACACCCTCGAAGCACACGCCGACGCCGTCGCGGAGGCGCTCCGGGCCGCCGGGGTGAGCGCGGCGGAGGTGATCGCCCACAGCATGGGCGGCTCGGTGGCCATCGTGCTCGCCCACCGGCACCCGGACCTGGTGGCGCGGCTCGTCCTCGTCGACGCCAACCTGGACCGGATCGAGCCGCGCCGGGGCCGGCCGGGCAGCGGCGGCATCGCCGCGCTCTCCGAGGAGGAGTTCGTCGCGGGCGGCTGGGAGCGGATACGCGACGCCGCGGGCCCGCACTGGTGGTCCACGATGCGGCTGGCCGGGCTGGAGGCGCTGCACCGCAGCGCGGTGCACCTCACCAGGGGCAGCGAACCGGTGATGCGCGAGCTGCTGGTGAAGCTGACGATCCCGCGCACGTTCCTGCTGCCCGAGGCCGACGGGCCGCTGCCGGGCGCCGACGAGCTGACCGCGGCGGGCGTGCGGGTGGTGGCGGTGCCGGACTGCGGGCACAACATCATGCTGGACAACCCGGAGGCGTACGTCCGCGCGGTCGCCGCGGCGTCGGCACCGTGAGTCTCCGCGGGCCGGGCGCACCCGGCGCAACCGGCGAGTAGCCGACCGGCGGGTCGATTGACGCCGTTCAACAGGGCGTTGAGCTTCTGTTCATCGCCGTGTCGCATGCTGGCAACGCCGACGGCGCGGTGGTGCCGACGGGGGGATGTTCCGTGCCGAGATGGGACTGGTGTCATGAACGTCGTTGAAGAACCGCTCAGCGCGCCCGAGGTGTCGCTGCCCCGCCAGCTGCCCGCGGGCAGCGCCCGGTCGCTGCCGATGCTGGACGCGGTGGTGGAGGTGCTGCGCGCCGCCGGTGAGGACGTGCACGTGGTGTACTCCGCGCACGGTGACGTGTTCAAGGTGGTGCCGCGGCAGGATGTGGCCGCCTGAGCGGGCCGCCGGAGCGCGCGTGCGGCGTCGTGGACCTCGCCTGGTACGGGGCGCCACGAGGCCGTGGCGCCCCGTCCGTCGGGACGGGGCCACGCTACTGCCGGGCCCGCTCCGGCGGACGGGTCCGCGCTACGGCTAGCGGATCGGAACTCCCGCCACCGTCCGGGCGATGACCAGGCGCTGGATCTCGCTGGTGCCTTCGAAGATGGTGTAGATGGCCGCGTCGCGGTGCATCCGTTCGACCGGGTACTCGCGGGTGTAGCCGTTGCCGCCGAGGATCTGCATGGCCTGGGCGGTCACCTTCTTGGCGGTCTCGCCGGCGAACAGCTTGGACATGGAGCCCTCGGCGGAGGTGAACGGCCTGCCGGCGGTGGCCATCCAGGAGGCACGCCAGACCAGGAGGCGGGCGGCGTCGATCTGGGTGCGCATGTCGGCCAGCTGGAAGGCGACGCCCTGGTTGTCGATGATCGGGCGGCCGAACTGGACGCGGTCCTTGGCGTAGTCGAGGGCGACCTCGTACGCGGCGCGGGCGATGCCGACGGCCTGGGCACCGACCGCCGGGCGGGACGCCTCGAAGGTCGCCATGGCGGCGTTCTTCACACGTTCACCACCCGGGTTCTTTGCCCGCTCCCGGGCCCGCGCCAGGCGCTCGTCCAGCTTCTCCTTGCCGCCGAGCAGGCAGTGGCCGGGCACCCGGACGTCCTCCAGGACGACCTCGGCGGTGTGCGAGGCGCGGATGCCGTGCTTCTTGAACTTCTGGCCCTGGGACAGGCCGGGCGTCTCCGGCGGGACGATGAAGGAGGCGTGGCCCTTGGGGCCGAGTTCGGGGTCGACAACCGCGACGACGACGTGGACGCCCGCGATACCCCCGTTGGTCGCCCAGGTCTTGGTGCCGTTGAGCACCCACTCGTCCTTGGCCTCGTCGTAGACGGCACGGGTGCGCATCGCGGAGACGTCTGAGCCCGCGTCCGGCTCGGAGGAGCAGAAGGCGGCGACCTTCACGTCGGCGGCGTCGCCGTACATCTGCGGAATCCAGGTGCCGATCTGCTCCTCGGTGCCGTTGGCCAGCACGCCGACGGCGGCCAGGCCGGTGCCGACGATCGACAGGCCGATGCCGGCGTCGCCCCAGAACAGTTCCTCCATGGCCATGGGGATGCCGAGGCCGGACGGGTCGAAGAACTGCTGGGCGTAGAAGTCGAGCGAGTACAGGCCGATCTTGGCGGCTTCCTGGATCACGGGCCAGGGGGTCTCCTCGCGCTCGTCCCACTCGGCGGCCGCGGGGCGCATGACGTCGGCGGCGAAGCCGTGGATCCAGTCCCGGACCTCCTTCTGCTCGTCGCTCAGCTCCATGGTGAACTCGGCCATGACCCCTCCAGCGCTGCGTTCCCGGGTAGCACCCCCGAGAATGTTACTTGCGGTAACCTGAGTCTGTTACCCGTCAGTAGGCGCTGTCAACTCCCCCGGTCCCGCGATCGCCGCACAGCGCGGGTGTTACGTTGCGCGAGCGTCACGGATTCACAAGGGCGGGGAGTGGGACATGGAAAACACCCAGCACGACGGCGGTCAGCAGGCCACGGCGGTGGAGCAGCCTGCCGCGGGGCACGGCGCCGCGACGGACCCGCCGCACACGGTACGGCGGCAGCAGACCGCGACCGAGCGGCGGCGCCGCGAACTCCTGGAGGCCGCCGACCGGGTGGTGCTGCGCGACGGCCCCGACGCCTCGATGAACGCCATCGCGGCGGAGGCCGGGATCACCAAGCCGATCCTCTACCGGCACTTCGGCGACAAGGGCGGGCTCTACCGGGCCCTGGCCGTACGGCACACCGACGCGCTGCTGGACGGACTGCGGGCGGCGCTGGACTCCCCCGTACCGCGCCGGGACCGCGTCGAGGCGACGCTCGACACGTACCTGACCGCGATCGAGACCCGCCCGCAGGTCTACCGCTTCCTGATGCACCCCGCCGACGAGGGGCAGAGCGCCGACAAGGACACCGGCTTCGACGTCGGCCGGCACTCCGCGCCGCTGCTGCGCCGGCTCGGCGAGGAACTGGCACAGGTCATAGGCGAGCGGCTGGACCTGGGGCCGGGCGGCGAGGAGCTGGCCCGGGTCTGGGGCCACGGCATCGTCGGCATGATGCACGCGGCCGGCGACTGGTGGCTGCGCGAACGCCCCTGCTCGCGGGCACAGTTGGTGCAGCACCTGGCCGACCTGCTGTGGGGGCGGCTGGCGGCGGCCGGGGACCGGCTGGACGGGCCCGGGTTCTGAGCCCCTGCGAGGACCTTGGGGGCCTACGCGCCCGTCGCCCGCTCGCGTCCTGCCCACGGCGCGCGGGCCGCGGCCCGCAGGGCCCGGCGGCGGCGCAGGCCGGTGAGGTGGTCGAGGTAGAGACCGCCCCGGAGGTGGTCGCACTCGTGCTGGAGGCAGCGGGCGAAGAAGCCGGTGCCGGCCACGGTGCGCGGCTCGCCCGTCACGCTGAACCCCTCCACCACCGCGTGGTCGTGCCGCGGAGTGCCGGCCTCGATGCCCGGCACCGACAGGCAGCCCTCCGGACCGCGCACCAGGACGCCGTCGGCCTCCACCAGGCGCGGGTTGACGAGGTGTCCGAGGTGCCGGCGGTCCTCGTCGTCCGGGCAGTCGTAGACGAACACCCGCAGCGGCACGCCGATCTGGTTGGCCGCCAGGCCGACCCCGCGGGCCGCGTACATCGTCGCGAACATGTCCTCGACCAGCGCGGCGAGCCCGGCGTCGAAGTCGGTGACGTCCCGGCAGGCCTCGGCCAGGGCCGGGTCGCCGAGCAGGCGCAGGGGGCGCGGGCGGCCGGAGCTGCCGGGGATGGAGCGGGAACGCATGGGGGTAAGCGTACGTTCTGCACCGTACGACGACGCAGGTCGTCGCGGGGTGCCGGGGTCGCGGCACGGGTAGCGGGATTCGGGGCCGCCGCCGGATCTCGATAGGCTGATCCCCGACCGAAGCCTCCGGCCGGTCATCGGCTCCGGAGGAGGCGTTCCACCGGCAGCCCCAAGGGCGGGAGGGCGCCGGATGCAAGGAGGATCAAGGACGATGGCAGGCAACACGGAGCCGCTGTCGCCGCGGGCCAAGCTGGCCGTGACGGCGGGCAAGGCCGCGGCGGCGGTGTCGCGCGCGGCGGGCCGCGGCAGCGGATCGGTGATCGGCGGCAAGGTGGCGCTCCGGCTCGACCCCGACCTGCTGGCCCGGCTCGCCCGGCACCTGGACGTGGTGCTGGTGTCGGCGACCAACGGAAAGACGACCACGACGCGGCTGATCGCGGAGGCGCTGCGGGCCAGCGGCCCGGTGGTCTCCAACGCGCTCGGCGCCAACATGCCGGCGGGCATCACCTCCGCGCTGGCCGGCGGCTCCGACGCCCGCTTCGGCGTGATCGAGGTGGACGAGAAGTACCTGGCGGGCGTGGCGCGGGACGTGACGCCCAAGGCCATAGCGCTGCTGAACCTCTCGCGCGACCAGCTCGACCGCGCCGCGGAGACCCGGATGCTGGCCGAGCACTGGCGGGAGGGGCTCTCCGGCTCCAAGGCGCTGATCATCGCCAACTGCGACGACCCGCTGATCGTGTGGGCGGCCTCGTCGTCGGCGAACGTGGTGTGGGTCGCGGCGGGCCAGGAGTGGAAGGACGACGCCTGGTCGTGCCCGTCGTGCGGCGGTGTGATGCAGCGCCCCGGCGACGACTGGTTCTGCGGCGAGTGCGGCTTCCGCCGTCCGACGCCGAGCTGGGCGCTCTCCGGCGACCACGTGCTCGACCCGCACGGCAGCGCCTGGCCGATCCGGCTCCAGCTGCCGGGCCGGGCGAACAAGGCGAACGCGACGACGTCGGCGGCGGTCGCCGCGGCGTTCGGCGTGCCGCCGCAGGTCGCGCTGGAGCGGATGTACTCGGTCCAGGCGGTCGCGGGCCGCTACGACGTGGTGTCGTTCATGCAGCGGGACCTGCGCCTGCTGCTGGCGAAGAACCCGGCGGGCTGGCTGGAGACGTTCTCGCTGATCGATCCGCCGCCGACGCCGGTGATCCTTTCGGTGAACGCGCGGGGCGCGGACGGCACGGACACCTCCTGGCTGTGGGACGTCGACTACACCCGGCTGGCCGGTCACCCGATCTTCGTGATCGGCGACCGCAAGCTGGACCTGGCGGTCCGCCTGGAGGTCGCGGGCCTGGACTTCCGGGTGTGTGACACGGTGGACGAGGCGGTGCAGTCGGCTCCTCCGGGCCGTATCGAGGTCATCGCCAACTACACGGCCTTCCAGGACCTTCGCCGACGGGTGGGGAACTGACGTGAACCAGCGACCTTCACGACAAGGACGAGCGAGCATGAGTGACAACAGCCTGCGGCTGGTGTGGATCTACCCGGACCTGCTGAGCACCTACGGGGACCAGGGCAACGCCCTGGTGGTGGAGCGCCGGGCCCGCCAGCGCGGCCTGGACGTCCAGCGCCTCGACGTCCGTTCCGACCAGCAGATCCCCACCTCCGGCGACATTTACCTGATCGGCGGCGGCGAGGACCGGCCGCAGCGGCTGGCGGCGGAGCGGCTGCGCCGCGACGGCGGCCTGAACCGCGCGGTCTCCAACGGCGCGATCGTCTTCTCGGTGTGCGCCGGCTACCAGATCCTGGGCCACGAGTTCATCAACGACCTCGGGGAGCGGGAGCAGGGCCTGGGCCTGCTGGACGTGGTGAGCACCCGCGGCGAGGGCGAGCGGTGCGTCGGTGACGTGCTGGGCGACATCGACCCCCAGCTCAACCTGCCGCCGCTGACCGGTTTCGAGAACCACCAGGGCGTGACCCACCTCGGGCAGACGGCCCGCCCGTTCGCCCGGGTCCGCTTCGGCAAGGGCAACGGCGTCGGCGACGGCTACGAGGGCGCGTACAACGACACCGTCTTCGGTACGTACATGCACGGCCCCGTCATGGCCCGCAACCCGCACATCGCCGACCTGCTGATCAAGCTGGCGCTGGACGTCAACGCGCTGCCCCCGGCCGACGACCGCTGGTACGAGGCGCTGCGGCAGGAGCGGATCGCCGCGGCCACGCAGCCCGCGTAACGATTCGCCGCACTTCCGTACGCCCGCGGTGTCCGCACTGCGGGCGTACGTGTACCGCAGGGCCCCTGCGCTTGTAGGGTGAGCGCCATCCAACCGGACGACGGAGTCCGGGCGTCCGGTCGAGAGCCTGCGCCCGCGCCCGGCCGTGGCCCGGCGGGCAGGCTCTGATGTGCAGAGGGTCTGCGAAACAATGCGTATTGGTGTGCTCACCTCCGGCGGCGACTGCCCCGGGCTGAACGCCGTCATCCGCTCCGTCGTCCACCGCGCCACCGCCGACCACGGCGACGAGGTGATCGGGTTCCGGGACGGCTGGAAGGGCCTGCTGGAGTGCGACTACCGCAAACTGGACCTGGAGGCCGTAGGGGGCATCCTGGCGCGCGGCGGCACCATCCTGGGCTCCTCCCGGGTGCAGCCCGCGCAGCTGCGCGACGGGGTGGAGCGGGCCCGCGGGCACGTGGCCGACCTGGGCCTGGACGCGATCATCCCGATCGGCGGCGAGGGGACGCTGAAGGCGGCCCGGCTGCTGTCCGACGCCGGGCTGCCGATCGTCGGCGTGCCCAAGACCATCGACAACGACATCGCCGCGACCGACGTCACCTTCGGCTTCGACACGGCGGTGGGCGTGGCCACCGACGCGCTGGACCGTCTGAAGACCACCGCGGAGTCGCACCAGCGCGTACTGATCGTCGAGGTCATGGGCCGGCACACCGGCTGGATCGCGCTGCACTCCGGGATGGCGGCGGGCGCGCACGCCATCGTCGTGCCGGAGCGCCCGTTCGACGTGGCGGAGCTGACCCGCAAGGTCGGTGAGCGCTTCGAGGCGGGCAAGAAGTTCGCGATCGTGGTGGTCGCCGAGGGCGCCAAGCCGCGCGAGGGCTCGATGGCCTTCGACGTGGGCGGCACCGACGTCTACGGGCACGAGCGGTTCGCCGGGGTGGCCCGGCAGCTGTCCCTGGAGCTGGAGCGGCGGCTCGGCAAGGAGGCCCGCGCGGTGATCCTGGGCCATGTGCAGCGGGGCGGCACGCCGACCGCGTACGACCGGGTGCTGGCGACCCGCTTCGGGTGGCACGCGGTGGAGGCGGCGCACCGCGGCGCGTTCGGGATGATGACGGCGCTGCGCGGTACGGACATCACGCTGGTGCCGCTGGCCGAGGCCGTGGAGACGCTCAAGACGGTGCCCGCCGAGCGGTACGCCGAGGCGGAGTGCGTGCTGTAACTCCCCGCGGTCCGCCACCCGGCGGTCCGGACCGCCCCCGGCCGTGGCCCCGGCCGGGGGCGGTTCTAGTCTGGTCGCGGAGTATCGGTACGAATCAGGAGCGAGCGGATGGATCACGGCGGGCACGGCATGGACATGGATCTGCCGCCGTTCACGCTGGGGCGCGGCATGGAGTTCGGCGGAGACCCGTTCTTCCTCGTCGGCTGCCTGGTGGGGCTGATTCTGTACGGCTGGGCGGTGCTGCGGCTGCGGCGGCGCGGTGACCACTGGCCGGTGGGCCGGACGGTCGCCTGGGTCGTCGGGGTCGTGACGGTGGCGCTGGTGATGTGCACCAAGCTCAACGACTACGGCATGGCCATGTTCAGCGTGCACATGGTGCAGCACATGGTGATCAGCATGCTGTCGCCGATCCTGCTGCTGCTCGGCGCGCCGGTGACGCTGACGCTGCGGGCGCTGCCCGCGGCCGGGCGGGGCCGCAAGGGCCCGCGGGAACTGCTGGTGGCGCTGCTGCACAGCCGGTACATGCGGGTGATCACGCACGCGGCGTTCACCATCCCGATGTTCATCGCGAGCCTGTACGCGCTGTACTTCACGCCGCTGTTCGACTTCCTGATGCAGTCCAGGGCCGGGCACATCGCGATGATGGTGCACTTCCTCGCGGTCGGCCTGGTCTTCTTCTGGCCGATCATGGGTGTGGACCCGGGGCCGCACCGGCCGGGGTACGTGATGCGGATGCTGGAGCTGTTCGCGGGGATGCCCTTCCACGCGTTCTTCGGTATCGCCCTGATGATGGGCACCGAGACGATGATCAAGACGTTCGAGAACCCGCCGGCCTCCCTGGGGATCGACGCGCTGAGCGACCAGAGCGCGGCCGGCGGCATCGCCTGGGCCTTCAGCGAGATCCCGTCGGTGCTGGTGCTCGTCGCGCTGCTGTACCAGTGGTACAAGTCCGAGGAGCGGCAGAACCAGCGCAAGGACCGCGCGGCGGCGCGGGACGGCGACCAGGAGCTGGCCGCCTACAACGCGTACCTGGCCTCGCTCCAGGCCCGCGGTCAGGGCGGACGCGCCGGGTGACCGGCGGGTGACCACAGGTCACGCACGGGAGCTGGCGGTACGGGCCGCGGCCGGGGACGATGTCCTCAAGGCCGCGGCCCGTGGCGTTGCGCTGCCGGGCCGCCGTGAGGAGGTTGCGGGGATGCCCCGATCCAGTAAGGCGATGGCAGCGTGCACGGTCGGCGGGCTGGTCGTGGCGACGGCCTACACCGCGGCGCTGGGCGGCAGTGGCTGGCTCTGGTTCTCCTGGGTGGTGCTGGCCCTGGTCACGATCGGTGTCGTGGCGGCGCGGCCGTCCTGAGACCGGCGGACACCCGGTCACCACGGAAGACGCTGACACGGTCCGGGACGGCGCAGGTACGCGACGAGGAGCCCGGGCGGCGCTCCGGGCTCTTGTCGGGCAGCGGGTCAGCGCTTGCGGGTGTACTTCCTGACCAGTACGCCGTTGCCGAAGGCGCGGACGGAGTCCAGCGTGAACTCCGTGACCGCGAAGTCCGCGCCGAACATCGGCATGCCGGAGCCGTAGACCTCCGGGTAGGTCTTGATCACCAGCTCGTCGACCTCGTCGAGCAGCTCGCCCGCGAGCTGCGAGCCGCCGCAGAGCCAGATGCCCAGGCCGCTTTCCTCGGCCTTGAGGGCGCGGACGGCGCCGACGAGGTCGTCCCTGATCAGGTGCACGTTCGGGTCGGGCGACTCGTCCAGGCCGCGCGAGGCCACGTACTCGCGCAGGTGGCCGTACGGGCTGGTGAGGCCGGCGTCCAGCCCCACCTGGTAGCTGCCGCGCCCCTGGACGACCGTGTCGAACTCCCGGTTCTCGACGTCGTGGAAGTTCAGCACGGCACGGCCCTCGGCCGAGACGGTCTCCGGGTATTCCGTCTTGAGGAACTCCAGGAACTCCTCGTTCACGTAGCGCATCATCGACGACGCGTCACCGTTCGGGTCGCCGATGAAGCCGTCGATCGAGCAGGCCACGAAGTAGGTGAGCTTGCGCAAAGTGGTCCTCGTTTCCGCTGGCGATGCGGCGGGCGCATCGCGGCCAGGGTGGGGCGGTGGCGGCGCGGGACGTGTCCCCCGGCTTGACCACTTCGCATATAGTGCTTCAGGTGTAGTGGTTGCGCAAGCCTTTTGTTCGGAGAGACACGCAGCGGGGGACCGTAAGGAGAGATACGCATGGCCAAGAACCCGGAGCGCAGGACCGCTCTCGTCGACGCCGCCATCGAGGTACTGGCGCGCGACGGGGCGCGCGGGCTCACCTTCCGCGCGGTCGACGCCCAGGCGGGCGTCCCGGTCGGTACGGCGTCCAACTACTTCGCGAGCAGGGACGACCTGTTCACCCAGGCGGGCAGCCGCATCCACGTACGGATGACACCCGACCCGGCGCAGGTCGGCGAGGCGATGCGGCCGGAGCCGAACCGGGAACTGGTCACCGGCCTGATGCGGTGGCTGGTCCGCCGCATGAGCGACGAGCGCACCGGCTATCTGGCCCTGCTGGAACTGCGCCTGGAAGCCACCCGCCGCCCTGCCCTCCAGGCCGAACTGAACCGCGCCGTGCGCACCGCCTTCGAGGAGAGCGTGCGGTTCCACCTGGACTCCGGACTGCCCGGCGACGCGGACACCGTGCTGGTCCTCTACCTCGCCATGACGGGGCTGCTGCTGGAGCACTTCACGCTGCCCGACATGCTCGCCGACGGCGACCTGGACAAGCTGGTGGAGATGGTGGTCGGGCGCATCGTGCCGGAGGGGTGAGGGGCGGCGGGAGCCGCCGGCCCCGCTTCCGCGGCACCCCGAACCAGGGGCGGGCCGGACGTCCGCACCGGCACCGCCCCTGGCCGACGGGCGGGCCGATCGTCTGTACCGGCACCGCCCCCGGTCAACGCGTCACCCGCGGACCGCGGCACGACGGCCGTGCGTCAGCCCCGGCTCAGGAGTGGGCGACATCCACGATGAGCTTGTCCTTCTGCTGGACGACACGGAACGGGAGCCGCTTCTGCACTCCCAGACCTATCTGTGTGTCGCCCTCGAAACTGGCCGCGTACCGGGTGTCCTTGAAGGTCCGGTAGCCCTTAATGTCCACGCCCGGAAGCGGCTTGCCCGCCTTGCCCGGGTACGTCGACTTGCCCGTCCCCGGGTCGTAGCTCGGCGCCGCCACCCGGATCTCCAGGATGGCCCCGCCGCCGACCGGGATGCGGTCGCCCGAGCCGTCCTGGTGGAGGGCGTCGACATAGCCGATCCGGTATCCGACCGGCTTGCCGCCCGCGGTCGGTATGTCGAAGACCATCCGGTCGTAGCAGTCGTGCTGCCCCGTCCTGATCTTCGTCAGCGGCTGGTGGTCACCCGCGTCGGCGGACTTCAGGGCGCTCCCCCAGTCGCCGGTGTCGCACTTCGCCGACGGCGCGGCCCCGGTCGCCGGTGCCGCCGTCGCCGCCACCGTCGTCGCCGACACCGCCGCGCCTGCCAGCACGATCGCGGTCAGCACAGTGCCCAATCGTCGCATTGCTACCCCGTATCCCATCGATCTCGTCGATCTCGTTGCCACCATCGGATTTCGACGGCTCGTACTCCACGTGAACCGACCGGTCGGATCCGGCCGGTCCGTACTTGCGATCATTGCGCACGGGTCCGACAACGGGGCATCACAGCAGTGACTTTCAGCCGCGGCCCGGCCGCCCGCGGCAGGCGCGCCCTTGGCGGCGAAAACGCCCTGTGCGACGCTCGCAGCCATGGCGGAGCCGGGCCCGGGCGCGCCGCCCCGCCGGCACCGGTTCGCACGCATGCCGATACGGCCGCCCGGCACGGACAGCACGGCGCGGCCCCCGCCCGGCCGGCCGACGGGCCGAGGAGGCGGCCACAGAGCCAAGGAGAGCCCCAGGATGACCACTTCCGATCACGCCGGCCGGCCCTCGCACGCCGCCCACACCGACCCCACCCTCTACCGCACCCCTTCCGACGCCATCGCCGCTCCCCCGGAGAAACTCGCCTACGTCGTCGGTTTCGACCGTGGCGCCCGGCGCCCGGACGCGCTGATCGTCGTCGACACCGACCCCGCGTCGGATTCCTACGGACGGGTGCTGCACCTCGCCGACGTCCCCGGCCTGGGCGACGAACTCCACCACTTCGGTTGGAACGCGTGCTCCAGCGCCCTCGCCCACGAGGGGCACCACCAGCCCGAACGGCGCTACTTACTGGCCCCGGGCCTGCGCTCCTCCCGGCTGCACGTCTTCGACACCCGGCCGGACCCGGCCCGCCCCCGCCTGGTGAAGGTGCTCGAACCCGCCGAACTGGCCGACAAGGCGGGCTACTCACGGCCGCACACCCTCCACTGCGGCCCCGGCGGTGTGCTGCTCTCCTGCCTCGGCGGGGCGAACGGCGACGACGGTCCGGGCGGCGTCGCGCTCCTCGACCACGAGACCTTCGGCGTACTGCGTGCCTGGGAGACGGACCGCGGCCCGCAGCGCCTGGCCTACGACGTCTGGTGGCACCTTCGGCACAACATCGCGGTGACCAGCGAGTGGGGCACCCCGTCGATGGTCGAGAACGGCGTCGACCCCGATCTGCTGCTCGGCCGCGCCTACGGGCACGCGCTGCACTTCTGGGAGCTGGACTCCGGCCGCCACCTGCAACGCCTCGACCTGGGCGACGAACACCAGATGGTCCTGGAACTGCGGCCGGCCCACGATCCCGCGGCGACGTGGGGCTTCGCGGGCGTCGTGGTGAGCGTGGCGGACCTGTCGGCCTCGGTGTGGCTGTGGCACCGCGAGGACGACGGACGGTTCACGGCGCACAAGGTCATCACGATCCCGGCGGAGCCCGCCGAGGAGGACGGGCTGCCGCCCGCGCTCAAGCCGTTCGGCGCGGTGCCGCCGCTGGTCACCGACATCAACCTGTCGGTGGACGACCGCTGGCTGTATGTGTCGGCCTGGGGCACCGGCGAGCTGTTCCAGTTCGATGTCAGCGACCCCTTCCACCCCCGCAGGACCGCCTCCGTCCGGCTCGGCGGCATCACCGCCCGGCAGCCGCACCCGGCGGCCCCCGGCCTGCCGCTGACCGGCGGCCCGCAGATGGTCGAACTCAGCCGCGACGGGCGCCGGGTGTACCTCACCAACAGTCTGTACGGCGCGTGGGACGACCAGTTCTACCCCGACGGCATCCACCCCTGGCTCGCCAAACTCGACGCCGACACGGAGCACGGCGGCCTCACCCCGGACCCCCGTTTCTTCCCGCACGGCGAGGACTTCCGCGGGCTGCGCGTCCATCAGACGCATTTGCAGGGCGGGGACGCGTCGTCCGATTCGTACTGCTATCGCTGACCACGGGGAAGGGACAAGGGGTGCATCCTTCGGCGGAGGCCGTGGTGCGCGGCTTCCTCGCGCACGCGGACCGGCTGCGTCCCGGCCTGATCGAGGGGCTGTATCTGACGGGGTCGATCGCCCTGGCGGACTTCCGGCCGGGGCGCAGCGATGTCGATTTCGTGGCCGTCACCGCCCGGCGTCTCTCGGCGGCGGATGTCGCGGCCCTGGAACAGGCGCACGCCGAAACGCGCGGCCGGCACCGGCGCCCGCACTTCGACGGCATCCACGTCACCTGGCAGGACCTGGCCGCGGATACCGCCTCCTGTCCCGGCGTCCCGTACACGCTCCAGGGAAAGTTCCGTACGGACGGCGCTTTCGAGGTCAACCCGGTGACCTGGGCCGTCCTCGCGAAGAACGCCGTTTCCGTGCGCGGCCCCGCACCCGGCGCTTTCGAGGTCGCCGCCGGCCCCGCCGCCCTGCGCGCCTGGACGCTGGAGAACCTCGACCGCTACTGGCGGGCCTGGCACATCGGGCACCGCAAGCCGTTGTCACTGATGGGCCTGGCCGGGCTGAGCGGTTGGGCGACGGCCTGGGGTGTGCTCGGCGTCAGCCGCCTCCATTACACGCTCGCCACCGGGGAGATCACGTCCAAGGGCGGCGCCGGCCGCTACGCCCTGGAGACGTTCCCGCCGGACCGGCACCCCGTGATCGAGGAGGCGCTGCGCATCCACAGGTCCCTGTCCGCTCCCCCAGCCGTCCCCTCCCGTCCCCTGCGCAACCCTTTCGCCCGTCGCAGAGCCTCCACGGACTTCGTCGCGATGGTGGTCGAAGACGCGACGGCGCCCCGCTGAGCCGATGGCATCCGGATGTCGAAATCCGTTGCCGGGGCACCCCCGATGTCGAATCCCGCGCAAGGAAAAGGCAGTGGCGCAGGGTGTGGCGCGTCGTGTTGCATGCTCGCTCAGGAGGCCGCGCCCGGGCGTGAGTTCGCTCCGGCCTTCCCGGTCCAGGCCGGTGCCCCGCGACCACGCGTGCCGCGCGCCTGCCGACCCCGACCGCCGCTTTCGTTCCGACCATCAGGAGCATCACCCCCATGCCCAACGCCGCAGCCCGCCCGTCGTTCCTCCTCGTCCACGGCGCCTGGCACCGGTCCACCTGCTGGGCCGACCTGCAGGACGCCCTCGCCGCCGACGGCCGGGAGTCCCACACCGTCGATCTGCCCGGCTCCGGCCCGCAGGGCACCCCGACCGCCGGTGTGTTCGACGACGCCGAGGCGATAGCCGCGCGGCTGCGCGAGATCGAAGGGCCGGTGGTCGTCGTCGGCCACTCCTACGGCGGCATCCCCGTCACCGAGGCCGCCGCCGGTCACGCGCACGTCGCCCACCTCGTCTACCTCGCGGCGTACATGCCCGCGGAGGGCGAGTCGCTCGGCAGCCTGCACGGCCGCGACGCGTCCAAGGGCGTGGACCTCGAAGGCCTCCAGCCGCCCGTCTTCGAGGACCCGCGTGCGTCGCTGTACGGGGACCTGCCGGACGACGTGGCCGAGCGGGCCCTCGGGCGGCTCGTCGAGCAGAGCCGGCGGTCGTTCCAGGAGCCGGTGACCCGCGCGGCCTGGCGGACCGTGCCCTCCACCTACGTGATCTGCGAAGACGACCGGGCGCTCCGGCCCGCGATGCAGACGAAGATGTCCGCGAACGCCACGCACGTCGAACGGATCGGCACCGGCCACTCACCGTTCCTGGCCGCACCGGCCGAACTGGCCGCCCTGCTCGGCCGGATCGCCGACACCGCCGTTCCGGGGCGGCACGCCTAGGCTCCGTCGCCGAAGACCCGCGCGGGGGCTGCCACGTACGACGGCCCGGTCGCTCCTCGGGCGAGGAGGGACCGGGCCGTCCGATGGCGCTCGGCGGACCTCACGCGGGCGCTTCGGCCTCCACCGGCTTCGGGATGAGGAACGACGCCGCGACGGCGACGGCCATGATGACGACCCCCGCGATCATTCCGGCGGTGTAGCCGGAGGCGGACGACGGGTCGTCGGCCGGGACGGCGGTCTTGACCGCGTACAGGGCGGCGAAGCTGAGGCCGGAGCCGAGGTTGAAGGCACCGGCGTTCAGGCCGGGCAGGAAGCCCGGGTTCTCCTTGGGCGAGAGCACGATGCCGAGCCCGTTGAGAACGATGTTCGCCACGCCCGCGTAGGTGATGCCCACCAGGATGGAGGCGGCCAGCAGCAGCCCCCGGGAGTGGGCGGAGAGCGTGACGATCATCAGGACGACGGTCGCCGCCGCGCCGATGAGCCCGAGCCGCAGGACCCGGCCGTACCCGTACGTCGCCGCGAGCCGCCCGGCGATGGGGCCCATGGCGAGGCCGGCGATGGCGTACGGGGTCAGCGTCCACCACGCGGACTGCTCGGCCGACATCCCGAGCCCGGCCTGCGCGTCCTGCGCGAAGGCCGGGATGAGCCCGTTCATGACGGCGAAGACGCCGGTCATCGTCAGCATCGTGGTCAGCAGCGTCGCCCAGGTCGAGCGCTGCCGCAGATGCCGCGTCGCGACCAGGGGGTGCCCGGTGCGGTCCTCGGTCCGCCAGAACAGCCAGAACGCGAGTGCCGCCACGACCACGAGGACCGCGATGAGCGGCCAGTTCGCTGCGGCCAGCTTGCCCGCCTCGTTGAGCGCGACGAGCAGCGAGCCGACGGACACCACGAGCAGGGCGACACCCGGCCAGTCCATCCGGTGGCTGTCGGGCGCCTTGGACTCGGGGGTCATGACCGCGACGAGGGCGGCGGCGATCGCGGCGACGACGGCCATGGCCCAGAAGACCGCGGCGAAGCCATGCCGGTCGGCGAGGTAGCCGCCGGCCAGGGAGTCGATGCCGGCGATGCCGCCGTTGACCGCGGTGATCATGCCGAGCAGCGTGCCGTACCGCTTGGGCTCGGTGACCTCGACCCGCAGCATGATCAGGCACAGCGGTACGGTCGGCCCGGACACGCCCTGGATGACGCGGCCGACGAACAGCATCGGCACGCTCTGCGCGAGCGCGGCGACGACACAGCCGACGACCATCAGGGCCATCATCCCGGCGAGCACCTTGCGGCGGCCGAGGATGTCGCCGAGCCGCGGCAGGAACAGCGAGAACAGCGCCGCGGAGGTGAAGAACGCGGTCTGGGTGAGCCCGATCTCGGCCGAGGTGGCGCCGAGGCTGTCCTCGATGCTCTTCAGCGCGGGGCTGAGCATACTGGCGTTGAGCTGGAAGGCGATGCACGCCGTCAGCAGCGCGGTGACCAGCACCCCGATCCGTACGGAGCGCCCCGGACCCGCCGTTTCGGCGGGCCGGGCGGTGTGCGGGGCGCTCATGCCTCGACGTCGCCGATGCGCTGGAGGGCGTCCACCACCAGGTTCCAGAACCGCTCGTGGTCCAGCTTGACGGCGACCTGGGTGCGGCAGTCCTCGGGGATGGGCCAGCGGAAGTCGGTGACGGTCATGCCCATGGTCAGGCCGCCGGTCAGCTCGATGTCCACCGGGGCCTTGCGTACGGTCATCACGTCCGGGTCGATGACGTAGGCGACGGCGCACGGGTCGTGCACCGGCGGGTACTCGAAGCCCTGGTTCTCCCGGTAGGCGTCGCGGAAGAAGTCGAGCAGTTCCAGGACGAAGGCGGCGGGCCCGGTGCCCACGTCGGCGATCTTCTTGGTGACCTCGGGGGTCGCCAGCGCCTGGTGGGTCAGGTCGAGGCCGACCATGGTCACGGGCCAGCGCTCGTTGAAGACGATGTGCGCGGCGTGCGGGTCGATGACGATGTTGAACTCGGCGACCGCGCTCCAGTTGCCCTCGTGGTAGCCGCCGCCCATCAGGACGACCTCGCGGACGCGCTCGGCGATCCGGGGCTCCTTGCGCACGGCGAGGGCGATGTTGGTCAGGCCCGCGGTCGGAACGATGGTGATTTCGCCCGGTTCGTGCGACATCACCGTGTCGATGATGAGGTCGACGGCGTGCCGGCGGTCGAGTTCGATGTTCGGCTCGGGCAGGTCCGGGCCGTCCAGTCCGGTGTCACCGTGGATCTCGGGTGCGTTCTCGATGGTCCGGACGAGGGGCCGCGGGCTGCCGGCCGCGAAGGGCACACCGGTGATACCGGCGATGCGGGCCACGGACAGCGCGTTGCGGGTGACCTTCTCCAGGGTCTGGTTGCCGACCACGGTGGTGACGGCGACCAGGTCGATGTCGGGATTGCCGTACGCCAGGAGCATGGCGATCGCGTCGTCGTGCCCGGGGTCGCAGTCGAGAATGATCTTTCTGGCCAACGGAAGAGCCCCTTTGCTCAGCTGAAGGTGTTGAAGTGGATCTTGGGGTGCACAGCAGAAGGGCTGTTACCGGAGAGCACGTTCGGACGACGGTGCGCCGACCGGGCGGGCGAGGCCGACCGCGGCTGGTGCCACCGGACACCTCCCCTTCGACACGGATCGGGAAATCGATTTCATGGAGGCGCTGCCTCCATCCAAGGCCCTGACCAGCGGACGAGGCCCTGTCCTGTCATAGTGCCAGAGCAGGCGGGCATGGCGGACATCCGGGCTCCGGGCCCGGTCGCCGCGCCCCGGTCAGCCCCCGGCGCCGGGCTCCGGCGGGGCGTCCGGCTCCTCGGCCGGACTCCCGCCGCCGGCCGCGCCCGGCACCGGCCGGTCGTGCGCGGCGAGCACCGTCTCCACCGTGTCCGCCTCGGCGGCCGTCTTGTCTTCGCGATAGCGCAGCACCCGGGCGAACCGCAGCGTGACGCCCGCCGGGTAGCGGGTCGAGGTCTGCAGGCCGTCGTAGGCGATCTCGACGACCAGCTCGGGGCGTACGGTCACGACGTAACCGCTCTCGTCCACGGCCAGCTCGCGCAGGCGTTCCGTCTGCCAGGCGAGGGTGGCGTCGGTGAGGCCCTTGAAGGTCTTGCCGAGCATGACGAACGTGCCGTCCGGGCCGCGCGCGCCGAGGTGGAGGTTGGAGAGTTTGCCGGTGCGGCGGCCGTGCCCCCATTCGGCGGCCAGCACCACCAGGTCGAGTGTGTGCACCGGCTTCACCTTCAGCCAGGCGGCGCCACGGCGGCCCGCGCTGTAGGGCGCGTCCAGCGCCTTGACCATGACGCCCTCGTGGCCCCGCCGCAGCGTCTCGGCCCAGAACTCCTCGGCGGCCTGCCGCGCCGCGGTGTCGGCCGGGTCGCCGACCACCGTACGGCGGACGCGCCGTTCCTCCGGGACCAGCCGGACCAGCTCCGCGTGCCGCCGGTCGCCGGGCAGATCCAGGAGGTCACGGCCGTCCACGGCGAGGACGTCGAAGAAGACCGGGGACAGCGGCAGCGCGGCCCGCGCGGCGGCCACGTCCACGCGCGAGCCGAAGCGGCCCGCGATCCGCTGGAACGGCAGCGGACGCCCGTCCTCGCCGAGCGCGATCACCTCGCCGTCCAGCACGAAGCACGGCACGTCCAGGGCGAGCGCGGCCTCGGTGATCTCCGGGAGCCGGTCGGTGACGTCGTCGAGGGTGCGGGTGTAGATCCGTACGTACGAGCCGTCCCGGTGCACCTGCACCCGGATGCCGTCCAGCTTCTCCTCCACGGCGCACCTCCCGGCCTTGTCGACCGCCTCGGCCAGGGATTTCGCCCCGTGCGCCAGCATCGGCCCGACGGGGCGCCCCACGGTGAGCCGGAAGTCCGCCAGCGCCGCGGGCCCCTCGGCGAGCAGACCGCGGGCCACCTCCTCCAGGGACCCGGCCAGCATCACGGCCCGCCGTACGTCCGCGACAGGTGCCTCGGACGCTGACGCGATCGCCTCGGTGGCGACGGCGTCGAGCGCGCCCTGCCGTACCTCGCCGGTCAGCAGGCCGACGAGAAACCGCTGCTCCTCCTCGGTCGCCAGGGCCAGCAGTTCCTGGACCAGGCGGCGCCGCTCGGCCTGCGAGCCGGGCCCCGCCACGGCTGCCAGGGCGGTCAGGGCGGCGTCGGTGCCGAGAACCGTGAGCGTGCCGGTGCCGGCGGCCGGTACGGAGTCCCCGAGGACGCTCCAGCCGACTCCGATACGGCCCTGCGGCAGCCGCCCCGCCAGGTAGGCGATGGCCACCGGCGCGTCGTCCGGTTCGGCCTGGCGGAACAGTTCGGCCAGCAGCTTGATCTTCTGGGACCGCGCCGCGGTGGCGGCGACCTCCCCGGACACCTGTGCGAGACGGGCCAGCAGCATGCCAACATCCTGCACCGGCGCCGCCGCGAGCGCCCCCGCACGGATCACCGGGGCCGCCGCGCCGGGGCCGGTGGACGGCCTTCGCGGGACGACGGGTTCCACCGGCCCGCCGCGGACATGATGTACGGCATGAAGCCGGTGAAGCGGTATCTCCTGCTCGTCCTCCTGGCCGCCGCTGCCGCCGGTTACACCCTGCTCCTGTGGCACGGACCCTGGTGGATCGACGGCGCCCATCTGCGCACCCGCGACCTCCAGCCCGCCGACGGCGTCGTCATCACCGGCTTCCGGACCGCCCTGGTCGCCCTCGGCGCCGGGCTCATCGCCGCGATCGGCCTCTACTACACCCACCGCACCTTGCAGCACACCCGCGACAAGGACCGGGAGCAGGCGGACATCAGCCGCGAAGGGCAGGTCACCGACCGGTACGTCGAGGCGATCAAGCTGCTCGGCTCACAGAACCTCACCGAACGGCTGGGCGGGATCTACGCGTTGCGGCGCATCATGCACGACTCGCGCAAGGACCACGTCACGGTCGTGAACGTGCTGGCCGCCTACGTACGTACGCACAACCGCGCCCCCGGGAGCGGGCCCGGCGGGCACCCAGCAGGCACCGGCCATCCGGCCGGGCCGGACCAGGGGCCCGACCAGGGATTCGGGCAGGGGCAGGGATTCGGGCCGGGGCAAGGACAGGGCCGCGGGCCGGTGCAAGCCCGCGGCCACGCCACGGGCCCGGCCGGGCAGCACCGCACCTACCCGCTGCCCGAGGACATCCGTACCGCCCTCACCGTGATCTCCGACCGCCCGCCGCGCAACCTCCCCGGCGAGCGCGTCGACCTGCGCGGCATCGACTTCCGCCGGGCCGACCTGCGCACCATGAGCTTCCGGGGGATGGACCTCGCGGGTGCGGACTTCCGGGAGGCGGATCTGCGCGGAGTCACGCTGCGGGGCGCCGACCTGTCCGGCGCCGGCTTCCGGGAGGCCAACCTGCGCGCCGCCGACCTCACGGACGCCGACCTGACCGAGGCCGACCTCCAGGAAGCGAACTTGCGGGACGCCAAGCTGGCCCGGTCGGTGTTGCGGGGCGCGAACCTCCAGGTGGCCGACCTGACCGAGGCCGACCTCATGGGTGCCGTACTCACCAAGGCCAATCTGCGCGGCGCGAACTTCCTCTACGCGGACCTGACCGCGGCCGAACTACAGCACGCCGACCTGCGCGGAGTCGACCTCCACAACGCGGACCTGGGCAGGGTCCCCCTGTCGGCACACGGCTACCTGGCCGTGGACCAGCTCCTGCGGACCACCCTCCGCCGCTCGACCAGGCTGCCTCCTGAGCTGGCCCGGGACCCCGAGGTGCTGGCCCGGGTGGCCTTCTGCGAGTCCGCGCGGCAGCCGTGACACCGCGGGGCCCCGGGGGGACTCACCGGGGTCGGTGGTGACGGGGTTCGGCCCCGCGCCGGGTGGCGTGCAGGGAGCCGAGGAGGCCGAGGGCCTGGGCGCTGGGGCTGCCCGGTTCGGCGTGGTAGATGACGAGCTGCCGGCCGGGGGCGTCGCGTACGTCGAACGCCTGGTACGTGAGGGTGAGCGGGCCGACGTCCGGGTGCAGGAGGTGCTTGGCGTCCCGGCTCTTGCCGCGCACGGCGTGGGCGCTCCAGAGGCGGGCGAACTCCGGACTGTGCCCGGCGAGGGTACGGACGAGTTCACGCAGCCGCGGATTGCCCGGATCGCAACCGGCCGCCTGGCGCAGGTTGGCGACGGTGGCCTCGGCCGCCCGCTCCCAGTCGGCGTAGAAGTCCCGGCCCGCGGGGTCGGCGAAGGCCATACGGGCCAGGTTGTCGGCCGGCTCGAACGGGGCGAAGAGGGCATCGGCCAGGGCGTTGGCGGCGAGGATGTCCAGGGTCCTGCCGAGGACGAACGCCGGGGTGTTCGGGTAGCCGTCCATCAACTGGCGCAGCTCCGGGCCGACCCGCTCGGCGGTTCGGGCGACGGGCGGTTCGCCCGGGGTGGCCCCGGCCAGCCGGCACAGGTGCGTCCGGGCATCCGTTTCGAGGCGCAGCGCGCGGCTGAGGGCGTCGAGCACCTGAGGTGAGGGGTTGCGCTCGCGCCCTTGTTCCAGGCGCGTGTAGTAGTCGGCGTTCACACCGGCGAGCACGGCGACCTCCTCACGGCGCAGTCCGGCGACCCTGCGGGCCCCGTAGCTCGCCATACCGATGTCCTCCGGCCGCAGGCCGGCACGGCGTGCGCGCAGGAAGTCTCCCAGGTGGTTGTCGTCCATGGGCTCAGGCTAGGCGGCAGTCCGACGTGCTGCCTGGGTGTGCCACACCCAGGCAGCACACGTCCTGGTCGACCGCTGTCGGCCTGCACAGACTCGGTGGCGCGGGACAGCACCGCGGCGATCGCACGACGGCACGACGGCACGACGGCATCCGGAAGTCGGCGCCCCGCATCGCACCCCGGCAACCCGGCCCCCGGTAACCCGGCTTCGTAGCTCCCCAGCACCAACAACAGGCAAGGACCCATCGATGGCAGCACAACGACTCGACGGCAAGGTCGCGCTGATCACCGGCGCGACCGGCGGCATCGGCTCCGCGACCGCCGAACTCTTCGCCCGCGAAGGCGCCCGGCTGGTCATCACCGATGTCGCCGAGGGGCCGCTGCGGGACCTGGCCGCGCGGATCGAGGCGCGCGGCACCGAGGTCGCCGCCGCCCGGCTCGACGTCTCCTCGGCGCGGGAGTGGGACGAGGTGATCACCCTCGTACGCGACCGGTTCGAAGCGCTGGACGTGCTCGTGAACCTCGCCGGCATCGTGGACTGGCCGGGCGTCGAGGACACCCGGGAGGAGGCGTGGGACCGCGTCATCGACGTGAACCAGAAGGGCACCTGGCTCGGCATGCGGGCCGCGATGCCGCTCCTGCGGGCGAGCGGCGACGCGTCGGTGATCAACACGTCGTCGGTGCTCGGACTCGTGGGAAGCGGCGCGGCGACGGCGTACCAGGCGTCCAAGGGCGCGGTGCGCCTGCTCAGCAAGACGGCGGCGGTCGAGTACGCGCGGCAGGGAGTACGGGTCAACTCGGTGCACCCCGGAGTGATCGCCACGCCGATGATCCAGGACGTCCTGGACGAACACGGCGACCAGCAGCCGGACATCCGGCGCACCCCGATGCGCCGGGCGGGCCGCGCCGACGAGATCGCACCCGCGATCCTCTTCCTCGCCTGCGCCGACTCGTCGTTCGTCACCGGCTCGGAACTCGTGGTCGACGGCGGCCTCACCGCGCACTGAACACCCGGCCCGCACCACGAGCACCTGCCGTACTCCGCACATCCTCTCCCCCAAGGAACAAGGCACACCCCATGTCACCTGTACCCCCTCCCACTTCGCCCACCGAATCCACGGAATCCATCGAATTCACCGAATCCGCGGAATTCGCCGGAAAGGTCGCCCTCGTCACCGGAGCCGCACGCGGCGTCGGCAAGGAGACCGTCGCGCTCCTCCACGCCCGCGGAGCCCGCGTCGTCGCCGTCGACGTACGCCCCGACCTCAAGTCCCTGCCGGACGAGTTTCCCGGCGTCCTGACGATGAACGGCGACATCACGCGGGAAGAGACCGCCTCCCGGGCGGTACGGGCGGCCGTCGACGCCTTCGGCGGCCTGGACATCCTGGTGAACAACGCCGGCCGCACCCTGAACCGGCCCGTCACCGAGACCACCGCCGAGGACTGGGACACGCTGATGGCCGTCAACGCCCGCGGCTCCTTCTTCTTCGCCCGCGAGGCGTTCCGCGCGATGAAGGCCCGCGGCGGCGGCTCCATCGTCAGCACCGGTTCCTACACCTGCACCGTCGCCCTGCCCGAGGGCGCCGCCTACAGCGCGTCGAAGGGCGCTTTGGCCCAGCTGACCAAGGTGCTCGCCGTGGAGGGCGGCCCCCTGGGCATCCGGGCCAACATCGTTGCCGCGGGCGTCATCGAGACCGATTTCCTCGACTCGTTCCGCTCCGACAGCCGCGCGTACCTGGCGTCCTTCGCCGACGCGCATCCCCTGGGCCGCGTGGCACACCCCGGGGAGATCGCCGAAGTCCTGTGCTTCCTCGCCTCGCCCCGCGCCGCTTTCGTGACGGGCGCCGTCGTCGCCGCCGACGGTGGCATCACCGCGGTCTAGACCCGCAGTCGTTGCTTCAGCTTACGGACGCAAGCTGAAGCAACGGCATCGCATCCAGACCGTGTCGCCATCCCGGGCGGGTGCCGCGCTGCCGCGACTCCGGATCATGACGCCTTCGTCGTCGTCCCTGTCTTCGCCTTCGTCGTGTTCGTCGTGTTCGTCGTCTTCGTCGTCGAACCCGCCACCGTTGCCAGGAAGTGCGCGACCAGGGGGTTCGGATCTTTTTTGCGCCAGGCCGCGGCGGCTCGCGTGCGCGTGGTGTCGGGGGTGATCCGGCGGAAGGCGACGCCCTTGAGGCGGATGCGGCGGATGCCCTCCGGGGCCAGTGACACGCCCAGGCCGGCTTCCACCAGGGCGCAGACGGTCTGCCATTCCACGGCGTGCTGGGCCACCCGGGGCGTGAAGCCCGCCGCGGTGCACAGGCCGATGATCTGGTCGTGCAGCCGCGGGCCGACGGCGCGGGGCAGGAGCACGAAGGGCGAGTCCGCCAATTGCCCGACGCGGGCGACGCGTTGGGACGCCACGGGGTGCGCGGACGGCAGGACGGCCACGAAGGGCTCGGTCAGGACGGTCTCGAAGCCGAGTTCGGGGTCGTCAGCGGGCGGCTCGCGCAGCAGGCCGACATCGATGGTCCTGTCGTGCAGGGCGGCGAGCTGCGGCGCGGTGGTCATCTCGTGGATGTCCAGACGGACGTCGGGAAACCGTTCCGCGAAGGTGCGCAGCAGGCCGGGCAGGACCGTCAGGGCGAGGGACGCGGCGAAGCCGATGCGCAGCCGGCCGGCGTTGCCGCTGCCGACCTCCCGGGCCGCGGTCAGGCCGTCCACAAGGGTGGTGAGGGCCCGACGGGCCGCGGGGAGCAGTTCGCGGCCGGCCGGGGTGAGCGTGACGCGTCCTGGGTGGCGGCCGAACAACGGGTGCCCGACCTTGTCCTCCAGGCGGCGGATCTGCTGGCTCAGCGGCGGCTGCGCGATGCCCAGGCGGGTGGCGGCGTGGCCGAAGTGGAGTTCTTCGGCGAGCACGACGAAGGCGTGCAGCTGCGCGAGGGGTAGCTCGGGGCGCTCCATATCTATAGAGATATCACCCCATGCCGTAGGCAGTATTGGACGTATCCGGACGCGACACTTAGCGTTCGGCGCATGACAGAACGACGTGCGATCCTCAGTGGCTCGGCCTTCGAGGAGCAGATCGGCTATGCCCGTGCCGTGGTCGACGGCGACTGGGTGCACGTGTCCGGGACGACCGGATTCGACTACGCCACCATGACGATCTCCGACGACGTGGTGGAGCAGGCCGCGCAGTGCCTGCGCAACATCGATGCCGCGCTGACCGAGGCGGGGAGTTCCTTCGCCGACGTGGTGCGGGTGCGCTATCTGCTGCCCGACCGGGCCGACTTCGAGCCCTGCTGGCCGGTGCTGCGGCATGCCTTCGGCGACGTCAGGCCGGCGGCCACGATGCTCGTGTGCGGTCTCGCGGACCCCCGCATGAAGATCGAGATCGAGGTGTACGCGCGACGGGCCACCGCGTAACCGGTGACCGAGGGTCCTGCCTGCCGGTCACGTCCCTCGGTCACGCCCCTCGCGCGGCTGCGGCGTGACCGAGAGGTGTCACGCCCCGGCCTCGATGCCCGGCGACGACGAGGACCGCTTCCCCTTGCGTACGCCCGAGGCCTCGGCCGCCGCCTGGAGCGAGCGCAGGGCCAGCAGGAGCACCCCGATGTCGTCGAGCAGGACCGGGTCGGGCAGCAGATCGACCGGCGAGATCACATAGAGCAGCGCCCCCCAGTACGCGATCTTGTTCTCCAGAGGTACGCCCGCGTCGCGCAAGGCGCCGCGCGCGCGGACCACCTTGACCAGCAGCACGATCGCCGCGCCGACCATCGCCGCGAGCAGCACTGCCAGGATCACCACGATCGCCCACATCTCACCGCTCATCCCTGACGTCTTCCCTCCGGCGCGCGTGAAATGCCGACTGCCACCGGCATTCTTCTTCCGGTGCGGCCCGCCACCCGTGTCAACGAGCGAACAGGGGTGACGAAACGGCGTACGCGGGTATGGGGAAAGGCCTACGGGTTACGGCGTACGGATAGCGGCGCAGGGGCGCAGCGGCGTATGGGTTGCGGTTTACGTCTGATGGCATACGCGACCGGCGGGGCCAGAGTTTCCTGTGGGCCGCTCCGGCATTCACATTCTTCAGTGCAGCAATTCCGGATCGGGCTTGCGTTCCTCACGCACGATTTCCCGGCGTTTCTCCACCGGTGCCACCGGCATTTCCCCCCGCGAGTGAAACCGCATCTCCTCCACGCTCTTCTGCATGGCCACCCGCATTTTTTTGCCCAGCGGCCGTTCCACGAACCGGTGCACCAGCCAGGAAAGGCCCAGCATGAGAACGACGATCGCCGGCAGCAGTACGAGCGCGGGCACCCGGTTGCGCAGCAGGTCGATGAGGGTGAAACCCACGTACATGTGCAGCAGGTAGAGCGGATAGGTGAGCGATCCGGCCGTGGACAGCCAGCGCCATTGGAGCTTGTCGAACCACCCGAGCGCGATGGCGGCCATCAGGGCGAAGGCGGCCAGGACAGCCAGCCGCACCGGCCAGCCGTGCGCGATGTCCGCCTTCGCGCCGAGGTTCATCACCAGCCGGCCGCGCAGATAGTGCTGGGCGAGCAGGAAGGAAACCGCGACGATCGCCCACAGCAGAGCGGTGGGCCGGAATCGGTGCATGAGGTAGAAGGCGATGCCCGCGATGAAGTACGGGGAGTACGGCGCTATGGCCCACACCGAGAGCAGATCGCTGTTGGCCTTCAGTGCCACCACCCCGGCCACGGTCCACAGGCCGCAGAAGAGCACACATCTGCGGTAGTTGACCCCGCGGAACACCACGACCGCGAACAGCAGGTAGAACTTCAGCTCGATGAACAGCGTCCAGTAGGCGTCGTCCACGTCGGGTACGCCGACCCCTTGCTGGAGCATGGTGAGGTTCGTCAGGACCGTTTCCCAGTTGTCCGCGGTGCGGACGTTCGGCCATACCGTCAGGACCGCCGCCGTCAGCAGCACGGCGACCCAATAGGCCGGATAGAGACGGGAAACGCGTGAGGTCACGAAATCGCCGAGCGAACGCCCCCACGCGCTCATGCAGATGACGAAGCCACTGATCAAGAAGAAGACCTCGACGCCCAGCCAGCCGTACTCCGACAGGTGGTAGACGAGCGGGGAGAATGCCTGCGGGTCCTCGCCCCAGCCGTCGCGCAGGGTGATGTAGTGATACGCGAGGACCATCAGGGCTGCCAGCAGGCGCAGTCCGTCCAGGACACGCAGTCTGGGCCGCCGCACCTCTCCCTGCGGGCCGGGAGGGTGTTGGGGCGCAGCGTAAAGCATCCGGGTCCTTAACGACGGTGCGGCGGCGACGTGTCCGAGTTTTACGGTAAACGGCAGAAAATGCGCGAGCGGATCGCGGAGTTTAGCGTACGACATCCGCCCTGCCTCATGTCCAGGACGTTTCGTGGACTTCCCCGAGTCGGCTGCGGCGCAGGTCAACGCGGTATAACGGAACACTGCCGTCCGCGTTCCTGAGAAATGCATGAGAAATCTGAACGGTGGCCAACCGTGTGGTCGGGAATGGTCCCACCTCCGCCGCGGCACCACATGCCCGCGCCACCCCACATGCCCGCCTCGCCCCCGCACGCCCGTTCTGCCCTGCTCCCCACCGGTTTTCCGCCGCCGGGACCCGAACAAAATTCCGCCGGTTACGGCGAAGTTGTTGCCAGCAGCCTCGGTTGCCCCAACAATGCGCACGTCAAAGCCGAAGGAACTTCGGCCACAGATCCTGAGAGGACCCCCACATGAGAAGCCCTCTCGTCGGTGCCCTGGCCACGGCCGTCCTGGGTACCGCGGCCCTCGTGGGCACCGCCGGAACCGCCGGTGCGGCCACGACGTCGGACGCCGCCGGTCATACGGCGACGGCTCAGCTCCAGCACACGGCGGACACCACGCTCACCACGTCCCGGGCCGCGGCTCCCAGAGCCGTGAACTTCGCCGGTACGGTCGCGCTCAGCAACTGCTCGGGGTCGATCGTCCGCATGCCCACCTCGACCGACAACGACCCCGCGCTGGTCCTGTCCAACGGACACTGTCTGGAAGGCGGGATGCCCGGCGCGGGCGAGGTCATCGTCGACCAGCCGTCCAGCCGCAGCTTCACCGTGCTCAACGCCTCGGCGGGCAACCTCGGCACGGTCCGCGCCACCAAGGTCGTCTACGGCACGATGACCGACACCGATGTCTCGCTCTACGAACTCTCCTCCACCTACGCCCAGATAAAGCAGCGCTACAACATCAAGGCGCTGGACATGGCCACCACGCACCCCGTCAAGGGCAACGCCATCAGCGTCGTGTCCGGTTACTGGAAGAAGACCTACAACTGCAACGTGGACGGCTTCGCCCACCGGCTCAAGGAGGGCGACTGGACCTGGAAGGACTCGGTCCGCTACACCGCGCCCTGCAAGGTCATCGGCGGCACCTCCGGCTCGCCGGTGATCGACGTCGCCTCCGGCAAGGTGGCGGCCGTCAACAACACGATCAATGAGAGCGGCCAGCGCTGCACGCTCAACAACCCGTGCGAGGTGGACGCCAACGGCCAGGTGAGCGTGCGCCGGGGCATCGGCTACGCCCAGGAGACGTACGAGATACCCAAGTGCTTCGGCACGGGCAACAAGCTGGACCTGGGACGGCCGGGCTGCGTCCTGCCCAAGCCGTAGCGGGTCACGGTCCTCGCACCGGCGGGCACCCCCCGTGCCCGCCGGTGTGCTCATCCGCCGGGCGGCCTGAGCGCGGAGCGCAGCCAGACCTCGCAGGCCAGGGTGTTGTCGAGGGCGCGCATCACGTCGGGCGGCAGCTGCGGCCGGGCCAGCTGGGCGGCGAGGGCCGCGGTGTCCAGGAGGCCGGCGCGGGCCAGGCGGGATTCGTTGAACAGGTCGGCGAGGGCGGACCTGTTCCGGCGCAGGGCGAAGTAGAAATCGGCGGTGTACTCGCCCTTCGTGGTCCGGGTCAGCAGGGCCTCGGGAACGACACCGCGCATCGCGGTGGTGAGGACCGGCTTGTAGCGGTCGGGCGCGGCGCGGTCGGCGACCCGTACGGACAAGGCGGCCCCGATCACGCTGTCGTCCAGGAACGGCGCGGCGTACGGCAGTCCCAGGCCGGAGGCCGCCTGGTCGACCTGCCGGAACGCACGGCCGCACATCCGCACACCGGCCAGCGCCGCGTGCTGTCCCCGCTGCGCCGCGAGCGCCTCGGGAGCCGCGGCGGCCGCTTCGCGCAGAACGCAACGGGCCGCGCGGGCCGCCGCCGGGGTGGCCCACGGCGGCATGGACGAGAACGTCCCCCAGGCCGTACCGGCCGTGAACCGGGCGGGGACCGGCCGCGCCGGGTCCTGGCCGAGATGATCGGCCCAGGCGGCCAGCCAGCGACTGAAGGCGCTGCGGTCCGCCAGCCCGCGCAGCAGCGGCCACAGCGGCTGGGGTTGGGCCGCCCGCTGTCTTCGCAGCCGCCCCGGCACGGACCGCGGCCGGGTGCGCAGCACGTCGTGCAGGTACGGAGGCAGGGCGGCGAAGAGTTCGTCCCCGCCGCCGCCCGACAGGTGCAGTGCGGAGCCGCGTGCGGTCATCAGCCCGGCGAGCGTGACGAGTTTGGCGCTGTCGCGGGCCCAGACGCCGGGCTCGTCCGCGGCCACGTCGAAGCTGTTCATGCCGCTGAACCACAGGGGCGCGCCGGCGCGGTCGGGCAGTACGTGCTCGGCGCCCGGGAGCTGGGCGGTCGCCCGGGCGGCCCAGGCGGCGTCGTCGTTGGCCGGGTCCACGCTCTCCCAGCGGAAGGTGACCAGGCGGGCCGGGCCGCGGGCGGCGAGGAAGCACAGGCTGGTGGAGTCCATGCCGCCGGAGAGGTCCGCGCTGACGGTCTTGCGGTCGGCGGTGCAGGAGCCGACCGCGTCGGTGAGGGCCCGGCGTACCGCTTCCGCCCCCTGGACCAGCGGGAGTTCGGGGTCCGGCGGGGTCCACCAGCGCCGGTCCGTGGCCCGGCCGTCCGCCTCCAGCAGCAGAGCGTGTCCGTCGGGCACGGCCCGGACGCCGCGCCACAGGGCGCCGCCGTCGGCGAGCGGGTACGGAAGCGGCGAGGACAGCAGGTGCAGCGCCAACTGCCGTTCGTCCACGGTGGCGCCGGTCGCCGACGCCAGGATGTCGGCCCGGCTCGCCGCCACCGTCGCCTCGCCGATCCGGGCGTGGAAGACCCGGCGTACGGCCGAGGCGCTGCCGCGCACCCGGACCCGGCCGCCGACGGAGAGCACCGCGTGGAAGCTCCCCGTCAGCCCTGCGAGGGCGTCCTCGGCGCCGGAGACGTCCGGGAGCCGGCGCAGCCGCTCCCCCAGCGTGTCGGCGGTGACCGGGCACCGCCCGATCACCGCCATCCGCGCCCCTCCCACGGCGGCGGACACCACCTGGCCCGCGGGCCAGCTGCCGATCAGCCACGGGCGGCCGGAGTGGTGGCGGACCACCTCGGTCGCACCGGGCCGCAGCGCCCGCGCCGCGCTCCGTCCGCTCTCGCCGTCGGGGAGGACCGCGAACCACACGTCGTCGCTCACCTCAGCCGGCCGGCGGGACCTGCCAGTACCAGGGCGCGTAGCCGCCCTCGAAGAACGTGCCGACGTTCGAACCCAGCGTCAGCTCGGCGAAGTCGCCGATGTCCTCCACCGCGGGTGGCTCGTACACGATGTCCGGTTCCACTGTGCTCCCCTCTCCGCGCGGCGGCCTCCGGCCTCCCGTCCGCTTCGGGTCCGCCGGGCCCGCGCGCCAAAGGGACTGCCCAACGCCGCGCCGCCGTACGCCGGACGGCCGCCGGGTTCACCCGGCGGGGTGACGCTCCCGTGGGGCCGGCTGACCGCGCTGCCCCCGGGCTCACGCCGTGTCCGGCTCCACGACCTGCACGGCGGCGCCGGTGGCCCGCAGCGCCGCGACTTCTTCGGCGGGGGTGGCGGTGTCGGTGACGACCGACCCGTAGAGGGCCGCGGTGCCGTACTGGTACGTGGCCCGCTTGCCGAACTTGGAGTGGTCCGCCACCAGTACGGCCTCGGCGGCGGCGGCCAGCATGGCCTCCTTGACCTCGGCGTACTCCCGCAGCGGGTGGAAGAGCCGTCCGTCGAGGACGGCGGTGGCGGACATCAGCGCCAGGTCGGCGTGCAGCCGGGCGAGGGCCCGGCCGACCTCCGGGCCGGTGCAGGAGTTGAACTCGCCCTGGTAGGCGCCGCCGAGCAGCGTGACGCCCACGCCGGGCGCCGCTCCCAGGCGCTGGGCCAGGCCGACGGAATTGGTGAGCACCGTGAGCCCGGCGGCCCGGTCGTGCCGGGCCAGCAGGCCGGCCAGCGGGTAGAGGGTGGTGGAGTCGTCCATCAGCAGGGTGCTGCCCGGGGCGATCCGGTCGGCCACCGCGGCGCACAGCGCCGTCTTGGCCGCCAGCGCGGAGCTCTCGCGAAAGCGGGTGGCGGTCTCCATGGTCAGCGCGGGGAAGGCGACGGCCCGCCCCCGCTCCTTGCGGAGCAGCCGGCGTCCGGCGAGGTCGTCGAGGTCGCGGTGCATCGTCATCAGGCTGACGCCGAAGCGTTCGGCGAGCGCGTCGATCCGCAGGGCGCCGTGGTCGGCGACGTACCGCAGGACGTCCTGCCGCCGCTGTTCGACGGCGGCCTGCGACAGCCGTGCCTTGGCGGGCATCCGGCGTTCCTTCCCCTCCGCGCCCGCGGCGGTCAGCTGGGCTGCGGACACACCACGGGCTTGATCGTCGTACGGTCACGGGCGGCCGCGGTGAGCGCCTGCTCCGCCTCCTCCAGGCCGTACCGGTGGGAGACCAGCCGGTCGAGCCGTACGTCTCCGGAAGCGGCCAGGGCGATGGCGGCGGGCCAGGTGTTGGCGTACCGGAAGGTGCCGGTGACCTCGATCTCGAAGTTCTGCACATGGGCCAGCGGCAGCGGCACGGTGTCGCCGCCCATCCCCACCAGCACCGCCCGGCCGGCGCGGCCGACGGACCGGATGCCCTCGTCGGCGACGGCCGGGACGCCGGAGCACTCCAGGAGGACGTCGGGGACGTATCCGGTGTCGGCGAGCCGGGTGGTGCGGACGTCCACGGTGGCGGTGGCCCCCAACTCCCGCGCCAGGCCGAGCCGCTCGGGTGCGATGTCGGTGACGACGACCTCGGTGGCACCGAAGGCGCGGGCGGTCTGGACGGCGACCAGCCCGATCGGCCCGGCGCCGGTGACCAGCACCCGCGAGCCGGGGCCGATCCGCCCCTTGCGCGCGGCCCACACACCGACGGACAGCGGCTCCAGCAGGGCAGCGGTCTCGGCGGTCAGCGTGTCGGGGACGGCGTGGGCGAAGTGCTCGTCGATCGCGACGTACTCGCACAGGGCGCCGTCGACCGGCGGGGTCGCGTAGAAGGACACCTCGGGGCAGAGGTTGTAGCGGCCTCGGCGGCACTGCGCGCACGTGCCGCACGGGACGCCCGGTTCGAGGGACACCAGCTGTCCCGGCCGGTGGCGGGTGGCTCCAGGGCCGAGGGCGACGACCGTGCCGCCGGGCTCGTGGCCGAGCACCATCGGGGCGCGGACGGTGAAGTCACCGATCCGCCCGTGTTCGTAGTAGTGCACGTCGGAGCCGCAGATGCCGACGGCTTCGACGCGGACCAGTACCTGTCCCGGCCCGGGGACCGGCACGGGCCGCTCCTCGATCCGCAGGTCCTTCGGCGCGTGCAGCACGGCGGCGCGCATGGTCGCGGGTACGGCGGCGGGCAGCGGAGCGGGCATGGGCGGGCGTCCCTCGGGGTCGGCGGGTGTTCTCTGCGCGGATGGCGCTGGTCGGCATTGTCAGCAGACACCTTCAGCATTGTTAACACAAATTGCGTGATGTTGCTGGAGGGGTAGTGCCGCGCCGCCCTGATCGATATCGGCCAGCCGCCGCTCGCCTTCTCGCCCGCGGCACGGGGAGCGGGGGCCCCGCCCCCCGCCTCCCGACCTCTGCGCTTCCCCGTTTTCCCGCTTCCCCGCCCGCTGCCTTCCTGGCCGGAATGCGCTGCGGCCGTGGCGCCTCTCGGGACGTCCCGTCTACCCTGCGCTCCGCTGTTCTGATCAAACATCAGTGCGTGAAGGGACTTTCCCGAGTGAACCGCATACGTACCGCACTCGCCGCTCTCGGCCTCGCCGCGGGTCTGGCGACGGCCCCGGCCGCGAGCGCCGCTCCGCAGCCGGACGACCGGACCGCCGTCGCGCCGGCCGCTTCGATGCGCCACGAGCCCTGCACCGGGGAGTTCCACGGGGACGCCCGGCTCGGCCCCAAGTGGCTGCCGGAGAAGCGGCAGGCGCCGGTGGGGCCGCTGCTGAAGGGCTACAAGAGGACGGGAAAGCTGTCGCCGTCCGCCTTCTTGAAGAAGTACTGGGAGGGGCCGGCGGACTCGGGCGGCTGGAAGTACCCGCCCAACGACGGCTTCGGTGAGGTCAACGGCACGGTGGACAAGGAGCCCGCGAAGCTGCGCACCGGTCAGCGGCTGGATCGTTTCGGCTCCGAGTTCGGCGGATTCCTGGCACCCGCGGGCGACGCGTACGCCGAACGGTCCCTGCCCCCGCAGAACCTCAACACGCGGGACGCGGCGGCGCCCTGCGACTATCACGTGTACAAGGTCGCGAAGCCGTTCTGGGTGTGGCAGGGCAGCATCGCCCCCTGGTTCGAACAGCCCGGCGGCGGCCAACAGATCAAGCTGGACGCGGTGTTCCTGGACCCGGGTCAGGGGCAGCGGCTGAACGTGAAGTGGCTTCTGGACCACGGGTTCCTCAAGCCCGTGAGCACGTGACGGCCGGAGAGCCGGCCGGGGCCCGGCCGGCACCACCGCCCCCGCGCGCGGACGCTCCGTGAGCGCCCCCGCGGACCGTCGTGCGCTGCGTGCCGCGCTGGTCGCGGCGGGTGCGGCCGACGGTCACTACCGCATCGAAGGCGTCCACGAACCCGCCCCCACGCCCCCGGACTTCCTGTTTCTGCGGCAGGCCCCGGACGGGACGTGGGAGACCGGCGCGTACGAACGCGGCGCCCACCACGTCATCGGCCACCACCCGACCGAGGCGACGGCCTGCGCCCACCTGTTCCGCCTGCTCACCTGAGGCCGTGGCCGGCCCGCCCGTTTCGCCCGTCCCGGTGACCGGTTGCTGTCCGATCCGGAATCTGGACCTTCGGCATCTTGACTGGTACAGACCATGCGAGTTGAGTACCACCGAACCGTGATCGCGCTTGCGAACCGGAGCGCGGTCCGTGGTGCTCGTCGTGCGCCGGACCGTCCGTCGCCGAACGAAAGCGGCCCTGCCGCACTGAGGAGTGATCAAGTGTTGCTCAAGCAGCGTATAGCCGCCGTGTTCTCGGCCGCCGCCTGTGCCGCGACCCTCACCGTCGCGGCGCCGTCGGCCACCGCGGCCCCCTCCTCCGGCACCGCGGCGCCCGCCGCGAGCTGCAACTTCACGGTCTGGACCGCCGGAAAGCAGTACGTGACCGGAAACATCGTCAAGTACACGAACGGCAAGTTCTACCGCGCCACGCACGACAACCCGGGCTACGACCCGGTCATCAGCACCTGGTACTGGGAGCCGTACAACTGCGGCGGCGGCACCAACCCGTCCGGCTTCGTCGTGAGCGAGGCGCAGTTCAACCAGATGTTCCCGAACAGAAACCCGTTCTACACGTACAACGGTCTGAAGGCCGCGCTCAGCGCGTACCCCGGGTTCGCCAACACGGGCAGCGACACCATCAAGAAGCGGGAGGCCGCCGCCTTCCTCGCCAATGTCGGGCACGAAACGGGCGGCCTGGTCCACGTCGTGGAGCAGGACACGAACAACTACCCGCACTACTGCGACCGCAACCGGCCGTACGGCTGTCCCGCCGGCCAGGCGGCGTACTACGGCCGCGGGCCGATCCAGCTCAGCTGGAACTACAACTACAAGACGGCGGGCGACGCGCTCGGCATCGACCTGCTGCACAACCCGAACCTGGTGCAGACGGACTCCGCCGTCGCCTGGAAGACCGGCCTGTGGTACTGGAACACCCAGCGCGGCCCCGGCACGATGACCCCGCACGACGCGATCGTCAACGACCGCGGCTTCGGCGAGACCATCCGCAGCATCAACGGCAGCATGGAGTGCAACGGCGGCAACCCCGGCCAGGTCCAGAGCCGGATCAACAGCTTCAAGAAGTTCACCCAGATCCTGGGCACGTCCACCGGAGGCAACCTGAGCTGCTGAGCCGTACGGGCTGAGCAGCCCGCTCCCCCAGGCTGCTCAGCCGCGGCGGGGGGCCCCCCGCGTGCGCCCCGGGCCGGCC
>NZ_JBHWHY010000055.1:0-68245 GCF_042732265.1 Streptomyces sp. NPDC059788
GACCGACGCGCCGCCCCGGCACCGTACGGGCCGTGGTCAGCGGGCCGGGGCGTCCGCCGTGGCCTGGGCCGTGTGGAGCTGGAGCAGCGTCCGCAGGCGGGTGGTGCGCTCCTTCGCCGGGATCTCGGCGACCGCGCGGGGCAGCGCCTGGTCCACGCCCTGCACGACGGACAGATGGCGCTCGCCGCGGCTGAAGGCGGTGTAGACCCAGGCGCGGGTGAGCCCCTTGGCGGCGTCGCCCGGCAGGACGGCCACGACGGCCGGCCAGCGCGAACCGACCGCCTGGTGGGCGGTGACGGCCCAGCCGTGGCGCACGGTGTCCGCGCCCACCCGCTCGCGCGCCACGACCACGGGCGAACCGGCGCAGTCCAGGTGCAGCCCGGCCGCGTCGGCGCCGGTGACCGTGCCGACGACCGTACGGCCGGGGGTGGGGGAGTAGGCGACGCGGTCGCCCGGGTCGAAGCCGCCGAACCGGCCGGGGCCGGGGTTGAGCCGCTCCTTGAGAGCCGCGTTCAGCGCGCGGGTGCCCGCGGCGCCGCCGTGGCCGACGGTGACGACCTGTGTCTGCCCGGCGGGCACACCGATCGCCCGGGGCACCGAGTCGGCGACGAGCTGGACGGTGCGGTGCACCGCCTCGCCCGGATCGCGCGCCGGAACGATCACCACCTCCTTGCCGGGCGCCTCGACCTGGTGCAGCTCGCCGATGCCGATGCCCGAGACCAGCTCGCCGACCGGCCCGAAGTCCGGGGTGCGGGAGGCGACCTGGGGGCAGCAGCGGGCGGCGAGCACGTCGGCGAAGAGCCGGCCGGGGCCGGCCGACCACAGCACGCCGGGGTCGCCACTGAGCACCAGCCGGGTGCCGTCGGTCAGCGACTCGACGAGCATCGCGGCGGTTTCGAGATCGAGTTGGGGGGCGTCCAGGACGACGAGCAGGTCGAGGGCGAGCGCGCCGTCCGCGTCCCGGCCGGGCCCTTCGTGGCCGGCCAGCAGACCGGAGAGGGTGACGGCGGCCTCGGCGGCGGCACCGGGGGCCGGGGCCGTGGCGAGGGGGGCGTACGCGTCGGAGGCCTCGGCGAGATGCCGGGACAGCCGGTCACGGCCGTCCGCGGTGTGGGTGGCGCCGCAGGCCCGCAGGCCGAGCGCGCGGGCCGCGGCGATCAGCGCGGCGGGCTCGGCGCGCGCGGCCTCGGCGCCGGTGTGCGCGACCAGGCCGCCACGGGCCGCGGCGCGGATCAGCTCCGCCGCGGAGGGGGAGGGGGCGGCCGTCGCGGCGGCTTCCCACGCGGCGGCGGACGGCTGCCGGACGGTCAGGACGGCCGGGTCGTCGGTCTCCGTGCCGGGGGCGGGCTCCGAGGGGGTGTCCGGGCTTGCCGCGTCCTGGTGGGGCGGGGCCTGGCCGGATGGGGCCTGCCCGGCTGAGTCCTGGCCTGTCGCTTCCTGTCCCGGCCCGTCCGCTCCCGGCCCGCCCTCCGCGGTCCCGCTGTCCGGCGCGCTGTCCGCGGTCCCGCCGTCGTCGGCCGCCGAGGTGTCGTCGTCCGTTTCGGTGGGCTCCTCGAAGGTGTTGAGCAGCCGTGCGAGGCCGTCCGCCACGCTCTCCTCGGCCATGGCGAACCGGTCGAGCCCGAGCAGGACCCGGACCGGCTGCTCCGCGTCCTCGTCGTCCGCGGCCGGGCGGGCCGCGCCGGGCGTCTCGACGGCGTCCTGGAAGACCAGCACGGCCCCCTCGGCGATGGCCGTCTGCAGGGCCTCGTCCGGGTCCGGGACCGAGCGCTGGGCGAGCGCGGCGCGCAGCGCGGACGCCTCCAGCGCGGAGTGCCCCACCAGGGCGGCCTGCTCCAGCAGCCAGCCGACCAGGGCCTGCGCGCGCCGGTCGTCGTCCGGCCCGCACGCCGGGCCGAGCAGTGCCCGTGCGAAGCCGTCGGCCTGCTCGGGGCGGACGCCCGGTACGCAGAGCAGCTGCCACGGGTCCTCGCGCAGGGCCTCCGCCGCGCGCTCGCCGAGCGTTTCGGCCGCCTTCGGGGCCAGTGCCTCCGGGGCGCCGCCCGCCGTCAGCACCTGGCGGACGCCGTCGAGGCCGGGGGCCAGGTCGAGGTCCGCCGTCGTGGCCGGGTGCGCCGCCGTGTGCTCCGCGGGAGCGGGACGGCTGCCGCCGTCACCGCCCGGGGCCGGCCGGGTGTGGCCCGGGGCGCCGCCCTGATCGGGCCGGGCCGCGGCCTCCGGCTGGGCGCCCGTCGGACCGCCGCGCTCCTGGGCGCCCGACGCCGGGGCCGGTACGCCGCCAGGGGCCTTACGGGCGCCTGCCGCCGCACCCGCGCCGCCCGACCGGGGGGAACGCTGGGTGAAGAACGAGTCCGCCGACCGCTCGCCGCTCTCCACGGCCCGCACCGCCGCAGCCAGCGCCGCGGCCGTCGGCGCACCGCCCCGCCCGGCAGCCGTCGGCGCGCCGCCGCCCGTCCCACCGGCACCGTCCGCACCCGCACTTGCACCCGCGTCCGGACCGCCGACGCCGGCAGACCCGTTCGCGGCGGCCGTCGGCGCTCCGCCCGCATCCGCAGCGACCGGTCCGCCGCCGTCGGCCGCGGGCCCGTCCGGTCCTCCGGCCTCCGCCGCGGCCCGCGGAGCGGCGTCCGTGTCACCGTCCGTCCCGGCTGCCCCCGGAGCGGCCGCGGCGGCCTCCCCTTCGGCGGTCTCCGGGCCGGGCGCGGTGGGCTCGGGCGCGGCCTCGTCGGAGAGGCGGTCGGTACTCACAGCGTGCTCCAGTCGTGGTCGGGGTAGTGGTGCACCGGGGCCGAGACATCGTCCAGGGCCCGGCAGATCTCGTCAGGAAGACTAAGGGTCTCCACTGACAACGCGGCTCTGAGCTGCTGCGCAGTGCGTGCGCCGACGACCGGGGCGGTGACTCCGGGACGGTCGCGCACCCACGCGAGGGCCACCTGGAGCGCGGTGACGGCGAGCCCGTCGGCGGCCGTGCTGACCGCCTCGACGATCCGGCCCGCCGTGTCGTCCAGATACGGCGCGACGAACGGCGCGAGCTGTTCCGAGGCGCCGCGGGAGTCGGCCGGGGTGGTGTGCCGGTACTTGCCGGTGAGCACCCCGCGGCCCAGCGGCGACGAGGGCAGCAGGCCCACGCCCAGGTCACGCGCCGCGGGCAGCAGCTCGCGCTCGATGCCGCGCTGGAGGAGGGAGTACTCCATCTGGGTCCCGGCCAGGCGGGTCCGTATGGTCGGGGCGGACAGCTGCCAGGTCGCTGCCTTGGCCAGCTGCCAGCCGGAGAAGTTCGAGACGCCGACATAGCGGGCGCGGCCGGTGGCGACGGCGATGTCGAGGGCCTGGAGGGTCTCTTCGAGCGGGGTGTGCGGGTCGAAGGCGTGCAGCTGCCAGAGGTCCACGTAGTCCGTGCCGAGACGTTCCAGCGAGGCGTCCAGCGCGTCCAGCAGGTGGCGGCGGGAGCCGTCGACGCGGCGGTCCGCGGCCAGGACGCTGCCCGCCTTCGTCGCGATCACCAGGTCCCGGCGCGCCACCAGTGACTCGCAGAGCCGGCCGAGCAGATACTCGGCGCCGCCGTCCGCGTACACGTCCGCCGTGTCCACGAGGGTGCCGCCGGCCTCCCAGAACGCCTTGAGCTGCTCGGCGGCGTCGTGCTCGTCGGTGTCCCGGGCCCAGGTCAGGGTGCCGAGGCCGAGCCGGGACACACGCAGGCCCGTACGGCCGAGGTGCCTTTGCTCCATGGGCCTTGAGATTACTGGCCCGTCGCGAAGTTCAGTGGACCTGTGGACAACCGGCCTGCCCGGCGCGTGGGCGGCCTGTGGACAACCGGCCGGTGACGCCCGGCGCCACCCCGCGCTAGAGTCCCCGGAACACCGACGTTACTGATCAGTAAGGGGAGCGCTATGAGGCTCGGGATCAACCTCGGCTACTGGGGCGCCGGGATGGACGCGGACAATCTGGCCGTCGCGCAGGAGGCCGACCGGCTCGGCTACTCGGTGTGCTGGGCGGCCGAGGCGTACGGCTCCGACGCCCCCACCGTGCTCTCCTGGGTCGCCGCCCAGACCGAGCGCATCGACGTGGGCTCGGCGATCTTCCAGATCCCGGCCCGTACGCCCGCGATGACCGCGATGACCGCCGCCACCCTCGACTCGCTGTCCGGCGGCCGTTTCCGGCTGGGGCTGGGCGTCTCCGGGCCGCAGGTCTCCGAGGGCTGGTACGGCGTGAAGTTCGACAAGCCGCTGGCCCGCACCCGGGAGTACGTGGAGATCGTCCGCAAGGCGATGACGCGCGAGCGGCTGTCCTACGAGGGGCAGCACTGGACGCTGCCGCTGCCCGGCGGCCCCGGCAAGCCGCTGAAGCTGACCGTGCACCCGCAGCGCGAGCACATCCCGCTCTACATCGCCGCGATCGGCCCCAAGAACCTCACCCAGACCGGTGAGATCGCCGACGGCGCGCTGCTGATCTTCCCGTCCGCCGACCACCTGGAGGAGACGGCGATCGCGCACATCCGGGCCGGGCGCGAGAAGGCGGGCAAGCCGCTGGAGGGCTTCGACGTCTGCCCGACGCTGCCGCTGGCCGTCGGCGACGACAAGGACGTCAGCGCGCTCGCCGACACCTTCCGCCCGTACACGGCGCTGTACGTGGGCGGCATGGGCAGCCGCAAGCAGAACTTCTACAACCAGCTCGCACAGCGCATGGGGTACGAGAAGGAGGCCGCCGAGATCCAGGACAAGTACCTCTCCGGCGACAAGGAGGGCGCGGCGGCCGCGATCCCGCACAAGCTGATCGACCAGACCACGCTGCTGGGCTCCGTGGAGCGCATCGCGGACCGGATGCAGGCGTACGCGGCGGCCGGCGTGACCACGCTGACGCTGGCACCCGCGGGCTTCACCCTGGAGGAGCGGGTCGCCTCGCTGCGGGCGGGCACCGAGGCCCTGGAGCGCGCGGGACTGGCGTAGGGCCCGGGGCGCGGAACGGGCCCGGACAGGCCTGCGGCCGTGGTGGGGGCTCGGGGGTCTTCCCCGCCACGGCCGTCACCCGGCACAACGCCGGGACGGCCCGCGTGGTTACGCCACGGCGCCCCGTCCCGCCGCCGGTCCGTCGTCCGGCCGTCCCGTCCATCCCCCGAACGGACGAGATGGCCGACTCCGTGGTTGCCGCCTTTCCCGTCCGCCCTTTACTTTTCTTTTGCGGATGCGGCGTATCGGAGGTGCCCCGGTGCTCTCGGCCAGAAGCCTGTTCCAGGAGATCCTCGCCCACGACGAGTCGTACCGGCTCTTCTGCTCCATCGCGGCCAGCGGCGAGGCGCAGGGCGGCTGGGAGAACGGCCGGATCGCCGCCCTGGTCCCCGAGTCGCTGCGCGCGCTGGCCCCCAAGGTCGCCCGGCACGGCGCCGACGAGGACAAGCACGGCCGGCTGTTCAACGCCCTGCTGCGCAAGCGCGGCCTGGACCCGGCCCCGGTCCCCGAGGCCGCCGACTACACCGTCCTCCTGGAGCGCCGGGGCATCGGCCTGGCGCACGACAAGCTGCGCCGCGACGAGCCGCTCACCGAGCAGGACATCGTCACCTACCTCGCGCACAGCCGGGTCACCGAGCAGCGCGCCGCCGAGCAGATGGACCTGCTGAAGAAGCACTTCGGCGACCACCCGGAGATCGGCAGGGCGGTCCTGATGATCGCCCGGGACGAGGAGAACCACCTCGCCTACTGCCACGAGGAACTGCTGCGACTGGTGGAGCAGGGCCACGGCCCCGCGATCCGGCGCACGCTGCGCGCCTCGGCGCGCGTCGAGATCGAGGTCTACCGGGACGTCAGTCTGGCCGTGATGGCCCATATGGGCCGCATCCTGGGCTGGTCGCGCCCGAAGTCCGCCGTGCTGGCCGCCGGCATCCACGCGGTGTACGTCTACGAGCGGCTCGCCGGCCGGCGCCGGATGGTCACGCTGCGCCTCCCGGAGCGGCGCGACGCACTGGGCGGCCCGGCCGCCTCGGCGGCGGAATTCGTCTGAGCCCGAGCCGGTTGCGCGCCGGCGCCCACGGCCGGCGCCCACGGCCGGCGCACACCGGCGCCCGAAGCCCGCCGTGCGCCCGCGCACACGGCCCGATGCGTGCCGGCGCTCACAGCCAGCCGCGGCGCTTGAACGTGCGGTACAGCAGCAGCTCGATGGTCACCATCAGGAGCAGGATGCCGTAGTAGCCCCAGTCCCACTTCAGCTCGGGCATGTGCTCGAAGTTCATGCCGTAGACGCCCGCGATCAGTGTCGGTACGGCCGCCAGGGCCGCCCAGGCGGAGATCTTGCGCATGTCGTCGTTCTGGCGCACGCCCATCTGCGCCAGATGGGCGCTGAGGATGTCCGACAGCAGCCGGTCCAGACCCTCGACGGACTCGTTGGCGCGGGTCAGGTGGTCGCCGACGTCCCGGAAGAACGGGCGGGCCTCGTCGTGCACGAAGGGCACCCCGGGGTTCTGCAGGCGCAGCATCGGCTCCACCAGCGGGTTGGCGGCCCGCCGGAACTCCAGCACCTCGCGCTTGAACGCGTAGATGGCGGCCGCCGTGTTGTTGCTGTCCGAGCGGGACGGGGCGAACACCTCCGCCTCCAACTCCTCCAGGTCCACCTGGAGTTCCGCGGCCACCTCGATGTAGTGGTCGACGACCGCGTCACCGACCGCGTACAGCACCGCGGTCGGGCCGTGCCGCAGTACGTCCGGTTCGTGCTCCAGACGCCGGCGTACGGCGGCGAGCGAGCTGGTCGTGCCGTGCCGGACGGTGACGACGAAGGAGTCCCCGAGGAAGATCATGAGTTCGCCGGCGGAGACGGTGCCCGAGGCGTCGTCGTAGGCGATCGGTTTGAGCACCACGAACAGGGAGTCGTCGTACACCTCCAGCTTCGGCCGCTGGTGCGCCTTGAGCGCGTCCTCCACGGCGAGCGGGTGCAGCCCGAACTCCCTGCTGACGTGGTCGAACTCCTCACTGGTGGGCTCGTGCAGCCCGAGCCACAGGAAGGAGTGACCCTCGGCGCGCGCCGCGTCGAGGGCATCGGAGAAGTCCGTCGGCCCCTCGCTGCGGCGGCCGTCCTGATAGATGGCGCAGTCGATGATCACACCGGAAATTGTCACTCGCCGTGCCGGGTCGTGCCAGGAGCCCGGGTCACCGGGGTGCGCGACGCCGGGCCTGCGTCCGGTGCCGCTACGCCGGGAACGTAGGCTGGCTGCCATGCCCACGCTGATCCTGGTGCGGCACGGCCGCTCCACCGCAAACACGTCCGGCCTGCTCGCCGGGCGGACGCCCGGAGTGGCCCTGGACGAGCGCGGCGCCGCCCAGGCCGCCGCGCTCCCCGGCCGCCTCGCGGACCTGCCGCTGGCCGCCGCCGTGAGCAGTCCGCTCCAGCGCTGTCTGGAGACCCTGCGCCCCCTCCTCGACGCCCGTCCCGGCCTGTCGCTGCACACCGAGGACCGCATCACCGAGTGCGACTACGGTGACTGGTCGGGCCGCAAGCTGGCCGAGCTGAACGACGAACCGCTGATGGAGGTCGTCCAGCAGCACCCGTCCGCCGCGGCCTTTCCCGGCGGGGAGTCGATGCGCGCCATGCAGGCCCGTGCCGTGGACGCGGTGCGCGACTGGAACGCCCGTATCGAGGACGCGCACGGCCCCGAGGCCGTCTACGCGATGTGCTCGCACGGCGACATCATCAAGTCGCTCGTCGCCGACGCCCTCGGTCTGCACTTCGACCTCTTCCAGCGGATCTCGGTCGAGCCCTGTTCGCTGACCGCGATCCGCTACACCCGGCTGCGGCCGTACGTCGTACGCCTCGGCGACACCGGCCACTTCGGCGGCCTGGCGCCGCGCGAGGACGGCTCCTCGGCGGCGGACGACCGGGACGCGGCCGTCGGGGGCGGCGCGGGCGGATCGTGATCAGCGGGCGCAGTAGGGTGGTGCGACGGCGCTGCCTGCCCCACCTCCTGCGTTCCGCAACCGGAAGCCACACCCCCAGGAACCGCAGCGACCACAGTGACCCCGCAGTCGAGCAAACGGAGCTGGACGTTGTCCCGTCAGGTGTTCTTCTACGACGCGCCGGACCGCTTCGTGGCCGGTACGGTCGGGCTGCCTGGCCGCCGTAGCTTCTTCCTCCAGGCGACGGCTTCCGGCCGGACCACCAGTGTGGCCCTGGAGAAGACCCAGGTCGCCGCGCTCGCCGAACGGATCGACGAGCTGCTGGACGAGGTGGTGCGCCGCAGCGGCGGCAACGCGCCGGTGCCCGCCGTCGCCCCCGCCGAGGTGAGCGACACCGCGCCTTTGGAGTCGCCGGTGGAGGAGGAGTTCCGGGTCGGCACGATGGCGCTGGCCTGGGACGGCGACGAGCAGCGCATGATCATCGAGGCTCAGGCGCTGGTCGAGCTGGAGGCCGACACGGATGAGGACCTCGCCGAGGCCGCGGAGCGGCTGCTCCAGGACGACGAGAACGGCCCGCCGATGCTGCGCGTGCGCCTCACCGGCTCGATGGCCCGCTCCTTCGCCAAGCGGGCCCTGGAAGTCGTCAACGCGGGGCGCCCGCCGTGCCCGCTGTGCAGTCTGCCGCTCGACCCGGAAGGACACGTATGCCCGCGTCAGAACGGGTACCGGCGGGACGCGTGATGCCGGGGGAGGAGACCGTGGCGGCCGACGGCGGCGGACCGGCCGGCCGTACGGGTGAGGGCCCGGAGGGGGGCTCCGACGGCCGGTCGAACGGCGACATACCGGGCCGGGCCGATGCCCGGGTGGACGGCCGGACCGACGGGCCTCCCGGGCGGCTGTCCGCCGACGCGCTGACGCACGGCGAACTGACCGTACGCGGACAGGTGCGCGAGGCGTCCAACGCCGTCCTGTACTGCACGATCAGCCACGAGGGCGCCACCGGCACCTGCGTCTACAAGCCCGTCGCCGGGGAGCGCCCCCTGTGGGACTTCCCCGACGGCACCCTCGCCCAGCGCGAGGTCGCCGCGTACGAGCTGTCCCGGGCCACCGGCTGGGACCTGGTGCCGACCACCGTGCTGCGCGACGGCCCGTACGGGCAGGGCATGGTCCAGGAGTGGATCGAGGTGGCGCCCGAAGGCGGGGAGCTGCTGGCGCTGGTCGAGGAGGACGAGCCGGGACCCGGCTGGAAACCGGTGGGTTTCGCCGAGATCGGTGAAGGTCGCACGGCACTTCTGGTACACGCCGACGACGAGCGGCTGCGGCGCCTCGCGGTCCTGGACGCCGTCATCAACAACGGCGACCGCAAGGGCGGCCACCTGCTGCCCGCGGACGGAGGGCGGCTCTACGCCATCGACCACGGTGTGACCTTCAACGCCGAGGACAAGCTGCGCACGCTCCTGTGGGGCTGGGCGGGCGAGCCGCTGACCGAGGAGGCCCGCGCGGTGCTGGGGCGGCTCGACACGGCGCTGGCGGACGGCACCCCGCTCGCCGCCCGGCTGGCCGCACTGATCACCGCCGCCGAGCTGGCGGCGCTGCGCGCCCGTGTGGCGGACCTGCTGCGCACCGGGGTGCACCCGCGGCCGGGCGGCGACTGGCCGCCGATTCCCTGGCCGCCGGTCTGACCGGCGGGGGCGCCCGGCGGGCCCGCGGGCAGCGCCGGGACCCGTCCCGGGGGGCCGCGGCGCCGCTCGCGGGCCCGGCGGCACCCTGTGCAGCACAGACCGCCCCTCGGCACAAGAGTGTCTTATCGGCCAAGATCCGAGGACCGGTTCGTATGCGGAACGTGCATCCGGTTACGCTCAAGACATGCATGGATGGCCCGCTTCTGAGGTTCCCGCCCTGCCCGGTCAGGGCAGCGACCTGAGGATCCACGACACCGCGACCGGCGGACGGGTGACCCTCGCCCCCGGTCCCGTCGCCCGTATCTACGTCTGCGGCATCACGCCGTACGACGCCACCCACATGGGGCACGCGGCGACCTACAACGCGTTCGACCTGGTCCAGCGCGTGTGGCTCGACACGAAGCGCCAGGTGCACTATGTGCAGAACGTCACCGACGTCGACGACCCCCTCCTGGAGCGGGCCCTGGCCACCGGCGACGACTGGAGCGCGCTCGCCGAACGCGAGACCGCCCTCTTCCGTGAGGACATGACGGCCCTGCGGATGCTCCCGCCGCGCGAGTACGTCGGCGCCGTCGAGGCCATACCGTGGATCGTCCCCATGGTCGAGCGGCTGCGCGACAGCGGCGCCGCCTACGAGCTCGAAGGCGACGTCTACTTCTCCGTCGAGGCCGACCGGCACTTCGGCGAGGTCTCCCGGCTCGACGCCGAGGCGATGCGGGTGCTGTCCGCCGAGCGCGGCGGCGACCCGGAGCGCCCCGGCAAGAAGAACCCGCTCGACCCGATGCTGTGGATGGCCGCCCGCGACGGTGACCCCAGCTGGGACGGCGGCTCGCTCGGCCGCGGCCGGCCGGGCTGGCACATCGAGTGCGTGGCCATCGCCCTGCAGTACCTCGGCATGGGCTTCGACGTGCAGGGCGGCGGCTCCGACCTCGCCTTCCCGCACCACGAGATGGGCGCCTCGCACGCCCAGGCGCTGACCGGCGAGCACCCCTTCGCCCAGGCCTACGTCCACGCCGGCATGGTCGGCCTGAACGGCGAGAAGATGTCCAAGTCCAAGGGCAATCTCGTCTTCGTCTCCAAGGTGCGGCGCGACGGCACGGACCCGGCGGCCATCCGCCTGGCCCTGCTGGCGCACCACTACCGCTCCGACTGGGAGTGGACGGACGCGGTCCTGGAAGAGGCCGTGGAGCGGCTGGCGCGCTGGCGTGCCGCGGTCTCCCGCCCGGACGGCCCGTCGGCCGACGCGCTGCTGGCGGAGATCCGTACGGCGCTGGCGGACGACCTGGACTCGCCGGCCGCGCTCGCCGCGGTCGACCGCTGGGCCGCCGCGCAGCAGGCGGACGGCGGCAGCGACGAGGGCGCGCCCGGCCTCGTCTCGCGCGCCGTGGACGCGCTGCTCGGCGTCGCCCTGTGATCACCTGACGGGCCGTCGCGAAGAATCGGTCCGTCGCTCCTCGTCCCTCCGGGGCGTTCCCTCTCGCGAGGGAGCGCCCCGGTTCGCTTGTGAAGACGCGCGGTTGCGGCGGACGGCGGGCGCGGGGATGTGCTGCGCTGAGTGGCACAGGAGTCCCGCAGGAAGGACGCGCGCCATGCCACGTTCCCTGTCCCGCCGAAGACTGCTCGCCACCGGTACGGCTCTGGGCGCCGCGGCCGTACTCGCCCCGTCCGGCCCCCGGACGCCGCGGGCCCACGCGGCCGGCGGATGGCCCACGACGCTCCCGCTGCCCGACGGGTTCCAGCCCGAGGGCATCGCCATCGGCCCCGGCCCGTACGCCTACTTCGGGTCCCTGGCCGACGGCTCCGTCTACCGTGCCGAGCTGGCCACCGGCCGGGGCAGGCTGATCACCGGCAGCCTCGGTACGGGCCGGCGGTCCATCGGCCTGAAGACCGACGCCCGGGGGCGGCTGTTCGTCGCGGGCGGTCCGGGCACGCTCCGCGTCATCGACACCCGCAGCGGCGCGGTCCTGGCCACCTACGCCGCCGGCGACGGGCAGAACTTCGTCAACGACGTCCTCCTCACCCGGGGCGCCGCCTGCTTCACCGACTCCTTCCGGCCCCAGCTCTACGTGCTGCCCCTCGGACGGCACGGCGAACTGCCCGGCCCGGACGGCGTCCGCACCCTGCCGCTGACGGGGGAGTGGGTCCAGGGCCCGGACTTCACGGCGAACGGCATCGAGTACACCCCGGACCGCACGGCGCTGCTGGTCGTCAACTCCTTCGCGGGCGCGCTCTTCCGGATCGATCCGCGCACCGGGGACGCCCGCAGGGTGCCGCACACCGGCCCTCCGCTCGTGAACGGGGACGGACTGCTGCTCCTGGAACGGGACCTGTACGTCGTGCAGCAGGCGCAGAACGCCGTGGACGTCCTGCGCCTGAACCGCAGCGGCACGCGCGGCCGGGCCGTCGCCCGCATCACCGACCCGCGCTTCCAGGTGCCGACCACCGCCGCCGCCTGCGGCGACCGCGTCTACCTGCCCAACGCCCGCTTCGATGTGAACCCGCCGCTGCCCACCACGACGTACACCGCGGTCGCCGTGGCCCGCGTATGACCGGCACCGGCACAGCGGAAGGACGTACACCGATGGCGCGCGCCCTGTCCCGCCGCGGGCTGCTCGCCGCCGGCGCCGCGCTGGGGGCCGGCGCGGCCCTGGCGTCCGCCGTGCCCGCCGCGGCCCGGCCCCGTACGGCCGCCGGGCCCGGCCGCGCCGTCTTCCGGCTCCCCGACGGCTTCCGGCCGGGGTGCGTCGGCGACGGCCGGTTCGGCCTGCTCTACTTCGGCTCGCTCCGTGACGGCTCGGTCCACCGGATCGACCCCGCCACCGGCGAGGGCACCCCCGTCCACCAGGGCACCGGCGGCCCGGCGGTCGCTCTCCAGGTCAACTGGCAGACGTCCCTGTTCATCGCGGGCGGCGCGAGCCGCGAACTGCGCGTGGTCGAGGGCGGCAGCGGAGCGGTCCGCGGCGTCTACCCCCTCGGCGGCGAGGGGACCTACGCGGGCGACCTGATCGGATTCGGCGCCGGGCACTACGTCACCGACGCCGGTCGCCCGCAGCTGTACCTGCTGCCGTACGGGCCCTTCGGTTCCCTCCCGCCCGCGCCCGGCGGCATCGTCACTCTGCCGCTTACGGGGGAGTGGGTGCAGGGCGACGGCCCCACGGCCACCGGCATCACCTATGCGGACGACGGCAGCCTGATCGTCCTCAACGCCGCCGCCGGGGCGCTGTACCGGGTCGATCCGAAGACCGGTGACGCCGTCAGGATCGCGCACCACGGGCCGTCGCTGTGCGGCGGCGACGGGCTGCGCACCCTGGGCGGCCGCCTCTACGTCGTCCGGCCGCGGCAGAACGCCGTGGACGTGCTGCGCCTCGACCCGGCCACCGGCAGCACCACCGTCGGCCGTCTCACCGACCCGGATCTCGACTTTCCGGGCAAACCGGCGGTGGACTGGGCGCGTACGCAGCTGTGCGTGCCCAACTCCCGCCGTACGGTGCCGCCGACGCCGACGACCACCTACACGGCGCTGTCCCTGCCGGGATGACCTCACGGCGGGCCGGGCGCAGGAGGCACGATCCCGGCCTCGTGGGCCACGACCGCGGCGGCGGCCCGGTTGTCCACGCCCAGCCGCGCCAGGATGGAACTCACATGGGCCTTGACCGTCCCCTCCACCACCCGCAGCCGCTGGGCGATCTGCCCGTTGGACAGCCCGCCGCCGAGGAAGGCCAGCACCTCCCGTTCCCGGGCGGTCAGGGCGCGCACCCGGTCACGGGCGGCGGTCCGCCGGCCCGCCAGGGCGCCCGTGCCGGTCGCCGCGAGGTGTGCGACGACCCGGGCCGCGATCTTCGGCGACAGATACGCGGCGCCTCCGGCCACCGCACGCACCCCCGCGATCAGTTCCTCCGGCTCGCCCGACTTGATCAGGAAGCCGGCCGCGCCGCCGCCGAGCGCCTGGAGGATGTAGTCGTCCTCGCCGAACGTCGTCAGCATGACGACGCCGGTGGCCGGCGCGGTGGCGCGGATCTCGGCCGCCGCCTCGATGCCGTCGGTCCCGGGCATACGGATGTCGAGTACGGCCACCGCGGGGCGGTGGCGCCTGACCAGTTCCACGGCCCGGCGCCCGTCCGCGGCCTCGGCGACGACGTCGATGTCCGGGGCCGTGGCGAGAACGGCGCGCACGCCCGCGCGGATCATCGCGTCGTCGTCGGCGACCAGCACCCGGATCATCGCGGGCTCATGAGGTCAGGGCGTCCAGGGACACCAGCGTGCCGTCCCGGAAACAGAGCCGGTAGGCGTCCTCGCGGCGCGTGCCGAAGAAGGCGGCGGTCATCGCGTAGTACTCGCACGTCGTGTCCTGTCCTTTCGGTTCCGGAACCGGCGGCCGGTGGCCGGTCTGACGGTCGGGCAGGAAACGTTCCGCCTCGGAGCGGGCCTGACCCACGTACAGGCGGGCGCGGTCGCCGGGCTCCAGGACCGACCGCGACACCGACAGCACCTCCCACGCCGCGCGCGCCCCGCCCAGCAGGGCGCCGGCCAGCACGGGCAGCACGACCATGGCGGCCAGGGACCGGCGGACCCGCCGCCGCGCCCGGCGGTGTTCCGACAGCAGCCCGCCGTCCGGCGTGCCGGGGGGAGGCGACGGCGGATCGCGCGGAATCCGTGCGGCGACCGCGAAACCGCCGGCGTACGGGCCGTGATGGAAGGAGCCGCCGGCGGACCGCACACGTTCGCCGAGGCCGGCGAGGCCGCGTCCCCCGCCCGGCGGGCGGACGGCGACCGTGCGGGGCGGCGGGCCGTTGACCACCACCACCCGAGTCTCCGTGGGCGTGTGCGTCACCCGGACGGTCGCTTCGGCACCGGGCGCGTGCTTGGCGATGTTGGTCAGCGCTTCCTGCACGACGCGGTGGGCGACCCGTTCGACCGCCGTGGACAGGGCGTCCGCGTCGCCGTCGATGTGCAGTTCCACCAGCAGCCCGGACGCGGACGCCTCGGCCGCCAGACTCGCGAGACCCGACCCCGGCGGCCGGTCCGGCGCGTCGTCGGCCTCCGTACGCAGGACACCGATCACCTCCCCGAGACGCTCCACCGCGGCAGCCGCCCGGGACCTGATGTCTCCCGCGGCCCGGCGGTGGTGGTCGTCGAGGCCGGGCGCGAGTTTCAGCGTGCCGGCGGACAGCGCGATCAGGCTGAGGTCGTGGCCGATCACGTCGTGCATGTCCTGGGCGATACGGGCCCGCTCACGCAGCCGCGCCCGCTCGGCCACCGACTGCTGCTCGCGCACCAGTTGCTCGGCCCGCTCCCAGCCCTCCCGGGCGAGCTGTCGGCAGCGTCGCCGGAACCGGCCCGCGAACCAGGCGAGCATCGTGACGGCGACCACCACGGCCACGGACCGGCTCCCCGGCAGGAGCTGACCGGACACGGCGGACGACGCCACCATGCCGGTCGTGGCCAGCGCGACCGGAACGAGCACCGCCGAACGCCTGCCGTCCGTCCGGCGTCCCGCCAGGAACGCGGCGGCCATGGCGGGGACCACCCACCACAGGTGCACCACGTCCGAACCGGCCGCCATCGCCGCGCCCACGGTCACCAGCCCCCCGATCAAGAGCCCGCCGCCCCCGGTTCACGCCCGGGACCGGGCCGTCGGCTCCCCCTCCCGTCTCAGCGGCTGTCCGGCACGGCGAACGCGGCCCGCACGATGCGCGTGGCGACCGGGTTCATCGCTTCGCCCTTGTCGTCGACCGCGTTGACGGAGTACACCAGCGTCCTGGAGAGGTCCCGGGTGGCACCGAGGAACGTGCTGTAGCCGGGGCGGCCTCCGCTCTTGCCCCAGGCGACCCGCCCGTCGCCCGCCTCATAGCGCTGGAGCCCCGCGCTCAGCTGGGCGCCCTTGACGTCCGGCAGCGTGAACATCTCCTTCTCCAGCAGCGGCTGGGGCACGAGTTCGCCCCTGAACAGCGCGAAGAGGAGCTTCTCCAGGTCGGCGGTGGTGGAGATCATGTCGCCCACCGCCCACCGGTCCGACATGTTCCATTCGGTCGCGTCCACGACCTTGCCGTTCGCCAGCCGCTGGTAGCCGCGGTGGTGCGGGCCGTGGATACGCGGGTCGGGTCCGCCGGGAAACGAGGTGTGCCACATTCCGGCGGGCCGCAGGACGCGGGTCCACGCCTGGTGTTCGTAGGTGTCGCCGGTGACCTTCTCGATCAGCATGCCGAGGACGGTGTAGTCGATGTTGGCGTAGCGCTGCTTCCTGCCCGGCCCCTCACCGGGACCGCGGTAGGGGCCCTTGGCGACGGACTCCGCGACGACGGCCCGCGGGGTGAGCGTCTTGAAGCGGTTCTCGTACCCCTCGGCCTCCTTCGGACCGAGGGACGCCCCCGGCTGCAGTCCGCTGGTGAAGGTGAGCAACTGCCGTACGGTGATGGGCTCGAAGGCGTCCGTCAGCAGGCCGGGCAGATACTCCTGGACCGTGCCGTCCAGGTCGATCTTCTTTTCGGCGGCGAGCCGGAGCACGATCGCCGAGGTGACGACCTTGGTGGTGGAGCCCGCGCGGAACCGGGCGTTCTCCAGGGGCCCGCGCCCGCTCGGCAGATCGCGGACACCGGCGCTGCCGTGCCAACTGCCCTGCCCGCCCACGCGCACCAGCGCCGCGGTCGTGTCCCGGTCCGGCAGCCCGCGGATCGCCTGTCTGAGCGCCTCGGCGTTCGGGCCGGTCTGCTGCGCGTACGCCGCCGCGTGCGCGCCGGACGCGTTGCCCGGCGCGGGCGCCGCGGCGGCCGGTACCGCGGCGATTCCCGTGACGAGTGCGGCGGACAGGGCCGTGGCCAGGGCGGCGGTACGTATGCGTGTGTGCAAGGGGACTCCAGGCAAGGGGCGAGCCGGGGCTCGTTCGTACGCTGACGAAGAGCAGCTTTCCGGACCCGGACGCCCGGGGGATCGCCGACGAGGAGGAGCCCGCCCCCGCCCTGCCTTAGGGGGCGACCCTGAGGCCGCCCCCTCGGGGGTCATTCCTCGGAGTCGTCCGGGGAGGCGTCCTGCGGGCCCTTGGCGTCCGCGGAGCCACCGGGCGCGCAGGAGTCGTCCTTGGCGCGGGGGTCCTCGGGCGCGCCGGAGTCACGCGGCTCCCGGCCCGGCGCGGCGGATTCCCGGCCGCCACCGGCTTCCCCGGCGCCGCCGGAGTCCTCGGTGCGGCCGGAGCCACCGGAGTCCTTGGCGGCACCGGGCTCCTTGGACTCCTTGGAGTCCTTCGGTTCCTTGTGCGCCGGCTTCGGCGGGCGGGTGCGCCCGCTCGTCGTGTCGCGCAGGTACGAGCCGTCGCGGCCGTCGGCGACGCCGCCCTCGGTCGCCAGGCCGGGGCCGGCCTGCGGGTCGCGGCGCCGGAGGTAGCGCTCGAACTCCCGGGCGATGGCCTCGCCCGACGCCTCCGGCAGCTCGGCGGTGTCCCGCGCCTCCTCCAGCGACTGGACGTACTCGGCGACCTCGCTGTCCTCCGCCGCCAGCTGGTCCACGCCCAGCTGCCAGGCGCGCGCGTCCTCGCTCAGCTCGCCCAGCGGGATGCGCAGGTCGAGCAGGTCCTCCAGGCGGTTCAGGAGCGCGAGGGTCGCCTTCGGGTTCGGCGGCTGGGAGACGTAGTGCGGCACCGCCGCCCACAGGCTGACCGCCGGGACGCCCGCGTGGGTGCACGCCTCCTGGAGGATGCCGACGATGCCGGTCGGTCCCTCGTAACGGGTCTCCTCCAGGTCCATCGTGCGTGCCAGATCCGGGTCGGAGGTGACGCCGCTGACCGGCACCGGCCGGGTGTGCGGGGTGTCGCCGAGCAGGGCGCCCAGCACCACCAGCATCTCCACGCCCAACTCGTGCGCGAAGCCCAGGATCTCGTTGCAGAACGAGCGCCAGCGCATACTGGGCTCGATGCCGCGCACCAGCACCAGGTCGCGTGGTTTGCCCTTGCCGTTCGCGTCGGCGATCCGGACGACGGAGAGCCGCGTCGTGGGCCACGTGACCTTGCGGACGCCGCCGTCCAGCCAGACCGTCGGACGGTTGACCTGGAAGTCGTAGTAGTCCTCCGCGTCCAGCGCGGCGAACACCTCGCCCTTCCACTCCCGGTCCAGATGCGCGACCGCGGCGGAGGCGGCGTCGCCGGCGTCGTTCCAGCCCTCGAACGCGGCCACCATGACCGGGTCGATCAGCTCGGGAACTCCGTCGAGCTCGATCACCCAGCGCCTCCTTCCGACCGGCGCCGCCTCCTCGGGGCGGCCACCGGCAGCAGTTCCATTGCGTGCGCCCCCAGCCTACGGCGTCCGTGGTACCTCCACGCAGCCCCTGTGCACGAACGAGTGTGCATACATCCGACGTGTTCGGATTCCGTCCGGCGCGGCCCCTTTCCGCCGCGCGTGACCGTCCGGACCCGGCCCCGCGACCGGGTTCGGACACCGGTCCGCGACGTCGCCGCGCCCTCTGGACGGTGGCACGGAAGCGGCGCTATACATCGAAGGACCGGGAAAGGTCCGATGTCCGTCCGCATCCCTGCCTGGAGGCGTACGCATGGCCGTCACCGCACCCGTCACGGAGGTCGAGGTCCACGACGTCCGCTTCCCCACCTCCCGGCAGCGCACCGGCTCGGACGCCATGCACCCGGACCCCGACTACTCCGCCGCCTACGTCGTCCTGCGCACCGCCGACGGCGGCCGGGGCCACGGCCTGTGCTTCACCCTCGGCCGCGGCAACGACGTCATCGCCGCCGCGGTCCGCGCCCTCGCCCCGTACGTGACCGGCCGCCCGGCCCCCGCCACCGCCGCCGACCTGGCCGCCCTGCACCGCGACCTGACCCACGACGGGCAGCTGCGCTGGCTCGGCCCGGAGAAGGGCGTGACGCACATGGCGGCCGGGGCACTGGTGAACGCCGCCTGGGACCTGGCGGCCACCCGCGCGGGCCTGCCGGTCTGGGCGTTCCTGGCCGCGATGTCCCCCGAGGACCTGGTCTCCCTCGTCGACTTCCGCTATCTCACCGACGCGCTGACCCCCGACGAGGCGCTGGCGATCCTGCGTGCCGCGGAGCCGGGCCGCGCCGGGCGCGCGGCCCGGCTGCGGGCCGAGGGGTACCCGGCGTACACCACCTCGCCCGGCTGGCTCGGATACGACGACGCCACCCTCGTACGGCTGGCCGAGCGGGCGGTGGCCGACGGGTTCGGGCAGATCAAGCTCAAGGTGGGCGCGGACCTCGAAGACGACGTGCGGCGGCTGCGGCTGGTGCGCGCCGCCGTCGGGCCCGAGGTGCGCGTCGCCGTCGACGCGAACCAGCGCTGGGACGTGGCCGACGCGGTGCGCTGGATGACCGCGCTCGCGCCGTACGGCCCGTACTGGATCGAGGAGCCGACCAGCCCCGACGACATCCTCGGGCACGCCGCCGTGCGCTCCCGCCAGCCGGTCAAGGTCGCCACCGGCGAACACGCCGCCAACCGCGTCGTGTTCAAGCAACTGCTGCAGGCCGGGGCGGTGGACTTCGTACAGATCGACGCGGCCCGGGTGGCGGGGGTGAACGAGAACCTGGCGGTCCTGCTGCTCGCCGCCAAGTACGGCGTGCCGGTGTGCCCGCACGCGGGCGGCGTCGGGCTGTGCGAGCTGGTGCAGCACCTGGCGATGTTCGACTACGTGGCGGTGTCCGGCAGTTGGGAGGACCGGGTGATCGAGTACGTCGACAACCTGCACGAGCACTTCACCGACCCGGCCGTCGTCACGGACGGCCGCTACCGGGCGCCCGCCGCACCGGGCTTCTCCGCCCGGATGAAGACCGCGTCGGTCGCCGCTTACCGCTTCCCCGACGGGCCGGTGTGGCGGGCCCGGCAGGACGCCGCGCAATGAGCGCCGCCCCCGGAACCCCGGAGCCTTCCGCAGGACGCGACTTCGCGGGCATGGCGGCGCTCGTCACCGGCGGCGCCTCCGGCATCGGCGCCGCCACCGCCGCCCTGCTGCTGAGCCGCGGCGCCCGCGTCGCCGTACTGGACCGTGACCCCGCGGGCGCACCACCCGGCACCTTGCCCGTCACCGCCGACGTGACCGACGACGACGCCGTACGGGCGGCGGTCGCGGCGGCCGTGGGCGCGCTGGGCGGACTGGACACCCTCGTCGGCAACGCGGGCATCGGCGCCGTCGGCACGGTCGAGGACAACACCGACGAGGAATGGCGGCACGTCCTCGACGTCGACGTGCTGGGCCTGGTGCGTACCGCGCGCGCCGCCCTGCCGCACCTGCGGCGCTCCGCCGCCGCCCACCCCGGCCGGCCCTCGATCACCCACACCTGCTCCATCGCCGCCACCGCCGGACTGCCGCAGCGCGCTCTCTACAGCGCCGCCAAGGGAGCCGTCCTCTCTCTCACCCTCGCCATGGCCGCCGACCACGTCCGCGAGGGCATCCGCGTCAACTGCGTCAATCCCGGTACGGCCGACACCCCGTGGATCGGGAGGCTGCTGGCACAGGCGCCCGACCCGGCGGCCGAACGCGCCGCTCTCGACGCCCGGCAGCCGACCGGCCGGATGGTCACCGCGGACGAAGTGGCCGCCGCCATGGTCCACCTGGCGTCCCCGGCGGCCTCCGGCATCACCGGCACCTCCCTCGCGGTCGACGGCGGGATGCAGGGACTGCGGCTGCGCCCCGCCCCCTGAGCCGTACGGGAACGGGCGGGGCGCCGTACACCTCGACCAAGGACGGGACCATGGGACTGCGTACGACCGGCGCGGCGGCCTGTGCCGTACTGCTCGCCGTCGCGCTCACCGGCTGCAACCGCGGCAGCGACGCCCGGGGCAGGATCGGCATCGACCTGCCGCGCGCGGACACCGACTTCTGGAGCTCCTACCAGCAGTACCTGGAGAAGGAGCTGGCCGCGAGTCGTACTAGGGCGCTGCCGCTGTCCAACTCGCAGAACGACATCGCCAAGGTCGTCTCCAACGTCCAGGCACTGACCGGCCAGGGCGCCGACGCCGTCGTGATCGCCCCGCAGGACACCGGCGCCATCACCGCCGAACTGCACCGCCTCGCGGCGAAGAAGATCCCCGTGGTCAGCGTCGACACCCGGCCGGACGAGGGCGCGGTCTACATGGTCGTACGGGCCGACAACCGCGCCTACGGGCAGAAGTCCTGCGACTACCTCGGCCGGAAACTGGGCGGCCGGGGCCGGGTCGCCGAACTGCAGGGCGACCTCAGCTCGGTCAACGGCCGGGACCGCTCCGAGGCGTTCGCCGCCTGCATGCAGCGCAAGTACCCCCGGATCACCGTGCACGAGCTGCCCACCGACTGGAAGGGCGAGGTCGCCTCCGCCAAACTGCAGAGCCTGCTGGCCCAGCACCCGGACACCGACGGCATCTATCTGCAGGCCGGCGGCGCCTTCCTGCGGCCCACCCTGGCCCTCCTCGAACAGCGGGGCCGGCTCAAGCCGGCCGGTACCGCCGGGCACATCACGATCGTCTCCAACGACGGCATCCCGGACGAGCTGGCCGCGATCCGCGCCGGGACGATCGACGCGACGCTCTCCCAGCCGGCCGACCTGTACGCGAAGTACGCGCTGTACTACGCCCGCGCGGGCCTGGCGGGCAGAACGTTCCGGCCCGGCCCCACCGGCCACGGCTCGAAGATCGTGAAGATCCCGAACGGCCTGGAGGACCAGCTCCCGGCCCCCCTCGTGACGCGGGCCGACGTGGACGACCCGAAGCTGTGGGCCAACCGGACGGCGGAGGAGTAGGGCGGTGGCGGACGTGCGGAACGCGACGGAGGCAGCGGCGGGCCCGGTGGACGCCCCGCCCGCCGTACACGCCGAGGGCATCGTCAAACGCTACGGTCCGACCCTCGCCCTGGACGGCGCCGGACTGACCGTACGGCGCGGCGAGGCACACGCCCTCGTCGGCCGCAACGGCGCCGGCAAGTCCACCCTGGTCTCCGTGCTCACCGGCCTGACCCGGCCGGACGCCGGACAGATCGCCTTCGACGGCGTCCCGGCGCCCCGCCCGGGCGACACCGCCGGCTGGCGGCGCAAGGCCGCCTGCGTCCACCAGCGGCCGATGACCGTCCCGGAGCTGACCGTCGCCGAGAACCTCCACCTCAACCGGTTCCCGGCCGGACGCGTCATCCGGTGGCGGGCCCTGCGCGCGCGGACCGCCGCGCTGCTGGCCGAGTACGGCGTCGAGGCCGACCCCGCGGCCCGCATGAAGGACCTCGGCGTGGAGCAGCGGCAGTTCGTCGAGATCGCCCGCGCGCTGTCCTGCGGCGCCCGCCTGATCATCCTCGACGAGCCCACCGCCCGGCTCGACGCGGGCGGCTCCGCCCGACTGTTCGCCAAGCTGCGTGCCCTGCGCGCGGCGGGCGCCGCTTTCCTGTTCATCTCGCACCACCTGCACGAGGTCTACGACCTGTGCGACACCGTCACCGTCCTGCGCGACGCCCGCCCGGTGCTCACCGCCCCCGTCGCCGGGCTGCCCGAACACGACCTGGTGGCGGCGATGACGGGGGAGCGGCCGGCCCCGGCCGGACCGGTACGCGCCCCCCGGCGGCCGGCGGGCCGGACGGTGCTGCGCACCGAAGGGCTGGCCGTGCGCGGGGCGTTCGCGCCCCTGGACCTGACCGTGCGGGCGGGCGAGGTGGTGGGCCTGGCCGGGGCGGCGTCCGGCGGCACCACCGCCATCGGCGAGACGCTGGCCGGGGTACGGGCGCCGGACAGCGGACGGATCGAGGTGCGCGGGCGGCCCGTACGGACCGGCAGCGTGCGGCACGCCATCGAGGCGGGCATCGGGTACGTCCCGGAGGACCGGCACCACGACGGGCTGGTCCCCGGCCGCAGCGTCGCCGAGAACGCGACGCTCACCGTCACCGACCGGCTCGGCCCGCTGGGCACCGTGCTGCCGTCCCGCACACGGGAGTTCGCCCGGCGCATGATCGCCGGCCTGGACATCCGGACGACCGGGCCCGCCCAGCCGGTGTCCGGGCTGTCCGGCGGCAACCAGCAGAAGGTCGTCGTCGCACGGGCGCTGGCCCGCGAGCCCGCCGTGCTGGTCGCGGTCCGGCCCACCAACGGGGTGGACGTCAAGTCCAGGGACGCGCTGCTCGGCGTCGTACAGGCGGTGGCAGCGGCGGGCAGCGGCGTACTGATCGTCTCCGACGAACCGGCCGACCTGCGGGTCTGCGACCGGGTGCTGGCGGTGTTCCGCGGGCACGTGGTGGCCCGGTTCGGGCGGGGGTGGCAGGAGCGGGAACTGGTGGCGGCGATGGAAGGGGTGGGCGCGGGGGAGCCCCCGGGCGGCGCGCCGCGTCCGGACGCCCCGGCCCGTACGGAAGGAGACGCCAGGCCATGACCGACACCGCACGGCAGCAGGTCCCCGGCCTGGCGGACGCCACCGCCGGCCGCCGCCCGCGCCCCGCCGCCCTCGCCCGCCGGCGGGACATCTCCCTCGTCCCGGTGATCCTCGTCCTCGGCGTCACCGGCTTCATCGTCTCGCCCGCCTTCCTCACCCGGGACAACCTGGTCGGCGTCGTCCAGCAGTCCACCGAACTCGGCCTGCTGGTGCTCGGCGAGGCGCTCATCCTGATCAGCGGGCGGATGGACCTGTCGCTGGAGTCGACCATCGGCCTGGCGCCGGTGGTCGCCCTCTGGCTGGTGACGCCCGCGCACGGCGGGCGCTTCGCGGGCCTGGAACTCCTGCCCCCGTGGACCGCCGTGCCGCTGTGCCTGGCCGTGGGCGCCGCGGTCGGCGCGGCCAACGGGTTCCTCATGCTCAAGCTGCGCGTCAACGGCTTCATCGCCACCCTCGGCATGCTGACCATGCTGCGCGGCCTGCACCTCGGCATCTCCGGGGGCCGGTCGATCGGCGACGTCCCGGAGTCCTTCGCCTACCTGGGCCGGGCCGTCTGGCTGGGCGTCCCGGCCGCCGTCTGGGTCTGCCCGGCGCTGTTCGCGCTCGGCGGCGCCGCCCTCGGCTACCTGCGGCACGGGCGCGCGCTGTACGCGATCGGCGGCAACCCGGAGGCCGCGCGCTCGGCCGGTATCCGGGCCGACCGGATCACCTGGGCCGTCCTGGCCACCGGCGGCCTGCTCGCCGCCCTGGCGGGCATCCTCTACACCGGCCACTACGGCGCCGTCTCCGCGAGCCAGGGCAACGGCTGGATCTTCCAGGTCTTCGCCGCCGCCGTCATCGGCGGCATCAGCCTCAAGGGCGGCCGCGGCACCCTCTTCGGCGCGCTCACCGGCGTCCTGACCCTCCAGCTCGTCATCAACGTCATGACGCTGGGCGGGGTGCCGCCGCTGTGGACCCAGTCCCTCAACGGCCTCATCATCATCGTCGCGCTGGTCATCTCCCGGTTCACCGGCGGCGGGAACCAGGACTGAGGAGGCCGCGATGCCGTACGTACCGCGCGGACGGCGGCGGCTGGGCCGTACGGGCGTGACCGTGCCGCCCCTCGGCCTGGGCTGCGCGCCGCTCGGCAACCTCTACCGGCCCGTCACCGAGGAACGCGCCCGGCAGACCGTGCGCGCCGCCCTCGACACCGGCGTCCGCCACTTCGACACCGCGCCGCACTACGGCCTCGGCCTGTCCGAGGAGCGGCTCGGCCGCGCGCTGGCGGGCCGCGACCGCGCCTCCTGCGTCCTGTCGACCAAGGTCGGCCGGCGGCTGCGGCCCCTCGCGCCGGGCGAGGCGGTGGACGGGCAGGGCTACACCGCCACCCCGGCGCGCGCCCGCGTCCGGGACCTCACCCGTGACGGCATCCGCCGCACCCTCGACGCCTCCCTGGAACGGCTCGGTGTCCCCGCCGTCGACATCGTCTATCTGCACGACGTCGAAGGGCACGAGGCCGAGGTGTACGAAACCGGGTTCCCCGCCCTCGCCGAACTGCGCGCGGAGGGCGTGGTGGGCGCCATCGGCTTCGGCATGAACCACAGCGGCGCCCTGGCCGGGTACGTCGCCGGCCTCGACGTGGACGTGGTGCTGTGCGCCGGGCGCTGGACCCTGCTCGACCGCACCGCCTTCGACGACCTGCTGCCGGTCTGCGCGCGCCGCGGCACGTCGGTGGTCGTCGGCGGCGTCTACAACTCCGGGCTGCTCGCCGACCCGTCGCCCGGCGCTCCGTACGACTACGTACCGGCACCGGACGCGCTGGTGGAGCGGGCGCGGCGGCTCGCGTCGGTGTGCGCGGAGTTCGGCGTGCCGCTCAAGGCCGCCGCCCTGCGCTTCCCCTTCGGGCACCCCGCCGTGGCCGGGGCCCTGGTCGGCGCCGCGACACCGGAGGAAGCCCGGGAGAACGCCGAGCTGTTCGCGTACGACATACCGGATGCCCTGTGGACCGCGCTCACCGGCCGCGGACTGCTCGGCACCGACCTGCCGCTGCCCACCGCCGCCCCGGGAGCCCACCCGTGACCGACCGCACCGACCGGCCCGTACGCCCGCCCGTGACCGGCCGCATCGACGCCCACCACCACCTGTGGGACCCGGCCCGGCACCCGCAGCCCTGGATGGACGGCGCCTGGGCCGACCCGATCCGCCGTACGTACACCCTCGACGACCTGACCCCGCACCTCGCCGCCCACCGCATCGACGGCACCGTCCTGGTCCAGTCCTCGGCCTCCCGCGCCGAGACCGCCGCCCTCCTCGCCCTCGCCGCCCGCTCACCCGTCGTACGGGGCGTCGTCGGCTGGGCCGACCTCACCGACCCAGGGCTGCCGGACCACCTGGCGGCGATGCCGGCGGAACTGGTCGGCCTCCGCCACCAGGTGCAGGACGAGCCCGACCCCGACTGGCTGGCCCGGCCCGCCGTACGGCGCGGACTGGCAGCCGTCGCGGACGCCGGGCTCGTCTACGAGCTGCTGGTCACCCCGCACCAGCTCCCCGCCGCGACCGCCGCCGCCCGCGCGCTCCCCGGCCTGCGCTGCGTCCTCGACCACGCCGCGAAACCCGCGGCCGGTACCGGAGCCTGGCAGCCGTGGGCCGACGACCTGGCCGCCCTCGCCCGGCTGCCGAACACCGCGTGCAAGCTCTCGGGTCTGGTCACCGAGGCTGACTGGACACACTGGCGGCCCGCCGACCTCCTGCCGTACGCCCGGCATGTCCTGGACACCTTCGGCCCGCACCGGGTGCTGTTCGGCTCCGACTGGCCGGTCTGCACCCTGGCCGCCACCTACGACGACGTCATCACCCTGGCCGAAACGGCCACCGCCGCTCTGTCCCCGCACGAACGGGCAGCCATCTTCGGCGGGAACGCGGAGCGGGTGTACGGCTGGTGAGCGCTCGGCCGCGGGCGCGGGCGCGGGAAAGGGGCCGCGGCCGTACGCCCTGACTCGCCGTCCGGATTCCGCCAGCGGCGCCGTCCGCCGCGTACGAGTATCGAGTCATGTCGCCGAGGGCGACACATCACAACAACTCGGTATATAGCGCAACAGGTGCACGGAACGTGAAGGGGCGGACATGACTACCGCACAGCTCGACGGCAAGGTGGCGCTGGTGACCGGGGGCAGCCGGGGGATCGGGGAGGCCGTCGCGGTGCGGCTCGCCGCGGAGGGGGCCGACGTGGCGATCACCTACCGCGGTGAGGAGGCCCGCGCCGACGAGGTGGTGGCCCGGATCAAGGCGCTGGGACGCCGCGCCCGGGCGGTGCGGGCGGACGGCGCGGACGCCGCTGCCGTACGGGCGTCCGTGGACGGCACCGTGGAGTACTTCGGGCGCCTGGACATCCTCGTCAACAACGCGGGACAGGGCGTCCTCGGGCCGATCGAGGAGATCGCCGAGGAGGACGTCGACCGCGTCCTCGCCGTCAACGTCCGCGCGCCGTTCCTGGCCGCGCAGGCCGCCGCGCGGCACATGACCGACGGCGGGCGCGTCATCAGCATCGGCAGCTGCATGGCCGAGCGCGTCGCCTTTCCCGGCGGCACGCTGTACGCGACGAGCAAGGCCGCGCTCACCGGCCTGACCAAGACCCTCGCCAGGGAACTGGGCCCGCGCGGCATCACGGCCAACCTCGTCCACCCGGGCCCGATCGACACCGACATGAACCCGGCCGACGGCGAGAGCGCCCCGATGCAGGCCCAGTTGACCTCGCTGGGGGCCTACGGGCAGCCGTCGGACATCGCGGCGACCGTCGCGCACCTCGCGGGGGACGGCGGCCGGTACATCACGGGCGCTTCGATCGCGGTGGACGGCGGGTTCGCCGTCTGACCGGGGCGGGGAAGGGGGCAGGGCGGCTCCGGGGGCCGTCCTGCCTCACAGCGTCGAGCGCAGCCACTGCTCCACGCTCGCGATGTGCACCGTCGCCCAGGCCCGCGCCGCCTCCGCGTCGCGGTCGCGGAGGGCGCCGAGGATCGCCCGGTGCTCGGTGAGGGTGCGGCTCACCGCGTCCTTCTGCGTCAGCCCCCGCCAGATGCGCGCCCGGGTCGTCGGGCCCGACAGGCCGTCGAGCAGGGAACTGAGCACCGAGTTGCCCGCGGCGGCCACGATCCGCCGGTGGAACTCCAGGTCGCAGGCGACCAGGTCCTCCACCGGCGGATGCGGCCCGAGGGCGTCCAGCTGCCGTCCCAGCTCGTCCAGTTCGGCCGGGGTGATGCGGCCGGAAGCGGTCGCGGTGGCGGCCGGTTCCAGCATCCGCCGTACGGCCAGGAACTCCAGGACCGTGTCGTCGCGGTGGAAGTCCACCACGAAGCTCAGCGCTTCGAGGAGGAGCTGCGGATCGAGGCTGGTGACGTAGGTTCCGTCGCCCTGCCGTACGTCCAGGATGCGGATCAGCGACAGGGCCCGCACCGCCTCGCGCAGCGAGTTGCGGGACAGGCCCAGGTCCGCGGCGAGTTCGCTCTCCTTGGGCAGCCGGTCGCCCGGCCGGAGCGCACCGGAGACGATCATCGCCTTGATCTTCTCTATGGCCTCGTCCGTGACCGCCATGTCCACAGCCTCCCCGCTCGCGTTCGCCGACCGGATGCCGGATGCCGGATGCCGGATGCCGGATGCCGGATGCCGGATGCCGGATGCCGGCAGACATCCGATGTCTGCGTCATTATGGCCGTGGAAGCCCGGCCCCGGGAGCCTCCAGCGGGTCGCACGCCCACGCCCGCGCCGATCGAACTCCCGGGCCGCGTACGGCAGATGCCTACCGCTGCCCGGGAGCGCGCCGCCGTCTCAGGCGGTCCGGACGAGCGTCTCCACGGCACCGGTCACGGCCGCCTCGTCCAGCGTCGTCAGCCGCCGGTCGCGCATCAGCACCCGGCCGTCGACGACCGTGTCCCGCACGTCACCGGCCCGCGCCGAGTACGCCAGCGTCGACCACGGATCGTGCCGGGGCGCCAGATGCGCACCGCCGAGGTCGAGCACCGCCAGGTCCGCGCGCTTGCCCACCTCCAGCGAGCCGAGCTGCCCGCCCAGGCCCAGGGCCCGCGCGCCCTCGATCGTCGCCAGCCGTACGGCCTGCTCGGCACCGACCGCCGTGGGATCGCCGCCCGCCTTGTGGACCAGCGCGGCCATCCCCAGCGCCCCGATCATGTCCAGGGAGTTGGAGCTGACCGCGCCGTCCGTGCCCAGCCCGACCCGCACGCCCTGCCGCAGCAGCTCCGGGACACGGGCGATGCCGCAGCCCAGCTTGAGGTTGGATACCGGGCAGTGCGCGACGCCGGTACCGGTCCTGGCCAGCGCGGCGATCTCGGTGTCGGACAGTTCGACCGCGTGCGCGAGCAGGGTGTCCGGGCCCAGCAGCCCCAGCGACTCCAGCAGTTCGACGGGCCGCTTGCCGTACTGCTCGCGCACCGTCGCCACTTCGGCGGCGTTCTCCGCGGCGTGCAGGTGCAGCAGCGCGCCGTACTCCTTGGCCAGCGCCGCGATCTCCGTCAGCTGCCCGGCATCCAGGGTGTAGGTGCTGTGCGCGAAGACCACCGGGCGGGTGCCGGGGGCGGGGCGGCGGGCGTCGAGGTGGCGGCGCGCCCACTCCATCCGGTCCCCGTACGGCATCCGGTCGGGCGGCCCCGGTACGTCCATGAACGTCGGGCCGGACAGCAGCCGCCAGCCCGCGTCCCGCGCCGCCCGCTCGGCCGCCTCGTGGAACCAGTACATGTCCAGGGCGGTGGTCACCCCGCCCCGTACGCTCTCCGCGACGGCCAGCCGCAGGCCCGCGGTCACCGACTCGGGCGACAGCAGCTCGTTCTCCCGGGGGACCACCCGCCCCAGGAAGCCCTGGAGGTCCAGGTCGTCGGCGTGGCCGCGCAGCAGCGTCATCGCCAGGTGGGTGTGGGTGTTGACGAGCCCCGGCAGGACCAGGCACCCGGCCGCGTCGATCTCCTCGGCCGCGTGGTGCGCCGCGCGCAGCCCGGCGGCCGGGCCCACCGCGATGATCTCCCCGTCCCGTACGGCCACCGCGCCGTCGGACAGCACCGTGCCCGCCGCGTCGACGGTGAGCACCGTCCCGCCGTGCACCAGCAGATCGGCCGTCGCCGGGCCGCTGCCCGCCGCCTCCGTGTTGCGTACCGCGCTCACCGGGCCTCCTCCTCCGCCAGCGTCCGCAGGGCCTCCAGCGCGACGACGGAGCCCCGCGCCACGCCCTCCGCGACGGCGTCCCGGTGCGGGTCGTAGCCGCCGGTGGCCGTCTCGTCGACCAGTTCGTCCGCGTTCACCCCGTCGATCACCAGCACCGCGCCGGCGACCAGCCCGCGCAGGCCCGCCGTCACCAGCAGCGCGGACACCTCCATCTCGATCGCGGCCACGCCGGCCGCCGTGTACGCCGCCACCGGCAGCGGCAGCAGACCCGGCTGGAACGCCGCCCGGGTCCACACCACCCCGCGGTGGTACACCGCCCCGGCCGCCTCCGCCGCCCGCCGCAGCGCCAGCACCGCCTCCGGCGCGGCCACGGCCGGATACTCCGGCGGCACCAGCTGCTGCGTCACCCCGTCGTCCCGCACCGCCGCCTCGGCGATCACCAGGTCGCCGTCGCCGATCCCCGGGCGGATCGCCCCCGCCGTACCGAGGCGCACGAAGGTCCGTACGCCCGCGTCGGCCAGCTCCTGGAACAGCAGCACCGCGCCGGGCCCGCCCACACCGTGCGAGGCGACGACCACCGGCAGGCCCTTCCAGCTGCCGGTGAACGTCCGGTACTCACGGTGGTACGCGATCTCCGCGGCGCCGTCGAGCAGCTCGGCGACGGCGGCCGCGCGGGCCGGGTCGCCGACGACGACGGCCTGCGCCGGGAGCCCGCCGCGGGGCAGGCGGGCGAGGGGGGACAGGTCTGGGGTCACGAGTCGGCTCCAGGGGCTGGGACGGGTGGTCCGCAAGACGGGACAACGCGGACGGGACAGCGGTCGCCCCCCAACCTACGGGCCCGGCCGCATCCGCCCGCAACGTGGTCCCGCGCAGGCGCCCGGCCGACGGGGACCGCGGCCGGACCACTGGACGAGACCACCCGCCCCCGGGTCCGGCCGCCGCTCAGCCGAGGCCCGACGCCATCTCCAACTCCAGGAGCCACTGCACGACTTCGGCGTGGTGCCGGGCCTGGATCAGGTCCGCGCCCCACACGTACAGTCCGTGCCCCGCCACGACCACGGCGGGCATCCCCGGTTCCCTCGCCGCCTCCAGCCGGTCCCCGAGCACGTCCATGTCCTGGCTGTTGCCGATGACCGGCAGCCGCGCCGCCGTCCCCTCCGCGGGCAGTCCGAGCCCCTTGAGCATCTCCAGGTCCCGGAAGACGACCCCGCCGGGCCGGCGCCGCCCCATCGCCACGGCCGCGACCGTGTGGACATGCACGACCGCGCCCGCCCCGGTCGACCGCACCACCCGCGCGTGGAGCCCGGCCTCCGCCGACGGCCGCCCGGCCCCGGCCGCTGCGCCCGCCGTGCCCGCGACGGCGGCGCCCCGGTCGTCGACCAGCACCACATCGTCCGCGGCCAGCTCGCCCTTGTCCCGCCCGCTCGCGGTCACCGCCAGCCGCAGCGGATCACGCGCCAGCACCACCGACAGGTTGCCGGACGTCCCGCGCATCCACCCGAACGAGGCGAACCGCGCGGCCTCGGCGGCCAGCAGGGCCCCGGCCCGCCGCACCTCCTCGGCGCCGGGCCCGGCCCCGGCCTCCGTCCCGCCGCCGGTACGGATCTCCAGCTCCGCGAAGGAGGCCACCTCGGCGTGGCCGCTCACCCCGCTCTCGTAGTACGGCTCCCCGGGCCGCCGCACCGCGGCCGTGCGCCAGCCTGCCGCCCGGGCCGCGTCCAGCTCCCCGGGCCGGTCGGACAGGAACAGCACCCGCTCCGGCGCGGCCCCGAGATCCCTGGCGATCGTGCCGTACGAGGCGGCCACCAGCTTGGGCCCGGCGTTCTCCGTGTCGTAGAACTCCTCGGCCAGGGGCCGCAGGTCCCCCTCCGCGCTGTGCCCGAACCACGCCCGCTGCGCGGCCACCGAACCCGACGAGTACACGTGCAGCCGCGCGCCCGCCGCGTGCCAATCGCGCAGCCGGGGCACCACGTCCGGGTAGAAGTGCGAGACCAGCTCCCCGCTCCCGAAGCCCTCGGCCCACACGATCCCCTGCAGCGTCTTCAGGGGCGTGGTCTTGCGGTCCTCGTCCAGCCACGCGCCGAGCACCCGCTCGATCCGCCCCGCGTCGGCGGCCGGTTCGCCCAGTACGTCCCGTACCTGCTCGACGGCCCGCCGGACCGCCGGGTCCGCGGCCCGTTCGGTCAGCAGCCGCCCGAACCGCTCACGCGCGTACGGATACAGCTCGTCCACGACGAACGCCGTCGCGCTCGTGGTGCCCTCGATGTCGAGCACCACGTGGTCCACGTCGAAGGTGAAGCTCACGCCGCGCCCCGTTCCGCCCGGCCGGCCACGAGCGTGTCGAAGTCCGGGAACCGCAGCGCGATGTCGTCCCCCGTGAACGTGGCGACCCAGCCGTCCTCCTCGTGGAAGAAGCGCAGGGCCGTGAACGACGGCCGGGTGCCCATGTCGAACCAGTGCGTGGCGCCCCGCGGCACCCCGAGCAGGTCGCCCTTCTCGCACAGCACGGCGTGCACCTCGCCGCCCGCGTGCAGATAGAACACCCCGGAACCGGCGACGAAGAACCGCACCTCGTCGTCGTCCTCGTGGACGTGCTCGGCGAGGAACTTCTCCCGCGCGGCGCGCGCCTTCGCCGGCCACGCCGGATCGTCGACGGGGTGCAGCGCCGCCACGTCCACCGTCACGAAGCCCTCCTCGGCGGTCAGCGTGTCGATCTCCGCCCGGTACGCCGCGAGGACGGCCGCGGGCTCCGCGTCCGGCGCCACGTCCGCGCGCACCGGCCACTGCTCGTACCGCACCCCGATCGGTGCCAGCGCCGCGGCGATCTTCGCGGGCTCGGACGTGCGGCGCAGCACGGTCCGCGGGCCGCTCTCCGGCCAGGTGGTCAGCATGGTCATGGGGATCTCCGAGGTCGGTGACGGTTCTGGAGAAACACGGGGGAGACCGAGAGGACCGGCCGGGCCCCTGTCCGGCGATGCTAGGCCCCGCACCGCCCGCGGCGGCAGCGGGCCCCGGACACGCCGGAGGGCGGCCCCCGGACCGGGAGCCGCCCTCACGACGGTGGTGGATGACGCGGCGTCAGCCGCGCTGCTCCAGTATCGCCTTGGCCCGGGTACGGACGTCCTCCGTGTCCAGACCGCGGATGGTCAGCGTGGTGCGGCGGCGCAGCACGTCGTCGACCGTCTCCGCCCACTCGTGGTCACGGGCGTAGACGACCTGGGCCCAGATCTCCGGGGCGTCCGGGTGGATGCGCTCGGCCAGGGCCGGGTCCTCGTTGGCCAGGCGCGCGATGTCGAAGGACAGCGAGCCGTAGTGGGTGGCCAGGTGGCGGGCGGTCTCCGGCGCCATGCGCGGGCCGGGGGCCGAGCCGTCGACCAGCAGGCGGTGGGCGACCGCGTTGGGGTTGGCGATGCCCGGCAGCGGGAGCTTCTTCGGCAGGTGCGAGATCGGCTCCATGTCCTCGGCCAGCGGCTGGCCGGGCAGCGCCGCCAGCTTGTTCATGACCGTACGGCCGATGTGGCGGAACGTCGTCCACTTGCCGCCCGCGACCGAGAGCATGCCGCCCGCGCCCTCGGTGACGACGGTCTCGCGCTTGGCCTTGGAGGTGTCGCCGGGGCCGCCCGGCAGCACCCGCAGGCCCGCGAAGGAGTACGTGATCAGGTCACGCGAGAGCTGCTGGTCGCGGACGGAGAACGCCGCCTCGTCCAGGATCTGCGCGGTGTCCTTCTCGGTGACGCGGACGTCCGCCGGGTCGCCCTCGAACTCCTCGTCGGTCGTACCGAGCAGCAGCATGTCCTCCCAGGGGAGGGCGAAGGTGATGCGGTACTTGTCGATCGGGGTGGCCAGCGCGGCCTTCCAGGGGGAGGTGCGCTTGAGGACCAGGTGCGCGCCCTTGGACAGGCGGATGGAGGGCGCCGCGTTCGGGTTCTCCATCTTGCGCAGGTGGTCGACCCACGGGCCGGTCGCGTTCAGGACCAGGCGCGCGTTGACACCGAACTCGCTGCCGTCGGTGCCGTCCTTCAGCTCGGCACCGGTGACCCGGCCCTGCGTGAAGCGCAGGCCGGTGACCTCGGCGTGGTTGAGCACGGTGGCGCCGGCCTCGACGGCCGCGCGGACCGTCATCAGCGCCATCCGGGCGTCGTTCATCTGGTCGTCGCCGTACACGGCCACGGCCTTCAGGTTCTCCGTACGCAGCTCCGGCACGTCCCGCTGCGCCTTGGACGGGCTGATGACGTGACCGACGCCGTCACCGAAGGCGGACAGCGCCGAGTAGGCGAAGACGCCCGCGCCCAGCTTGGCCGCGCCGTGCGGGCCGCCCTTGTAGACCGGCAGGTAGAAGGTGAGCGGGTTGGCGAGGTGGGGGGCCACCTCGCGCGACACCGCGCGGCGCTCGAAGTGGTTCTCCGCCACCAGCTTGACCGCGCCGGTCTGCAGGTAGCGCAGACCGCCGTGCAGCAGCTTGGAGGAGGCGGAGGAGGTGGCGCCGGCGAAGTCGCCGGCGTCCACCAGCGCAACCCGCAGCCCCGACTGCGCGGCGTGCCAGGCGGTGGAGATGCCCAGGATGCCGCCGCCGATCACCAGGAGGTCGTACGTCGCCTTGGAAAGCTGCTCCCGAGTCTCGGCGCGGCTCTGGGTCGAACCGTCGGCCGGGTGCGTCCCGAGGGCCGGGACGCTCTGCAGGGTGCTCATGATTACTCCTCGTCCTCGATCCAGCCCATGGTCCGCTCGACGGCCTTGAGCCAGTTCTTGTACTCGCGGTCGCGGGTCTCCGCGTCCATGCGGGGGGTCCACTCGGCGGCCCGGCGCCAGTTGGCGCGCAGCGCGTCGGTGTCCGGCCAGAAGCCGACGGCCAGACCGGCGGCGTAGGCGGCGCCGAGGCAGGTCGTCTCGGCCACCATCGGGCGCACCACGGGGGCGTCCAGGAAGTTCGAGATGGTCTGCATCAGCAGGTTGTTGGAGGTCATGCCGCCGTCGACCTTCAGCGAGGTCAGGTCGACGCCGGAGTCCTTGGTCATGGCGTCGGTGATCTCGCGGGTCTGCCAGGCGGTGGCCTCAAGTACGGCGCGGGCGATGTGCGCCTTGGTGACGTAGCGGGTCAGGCCCGCGATGACACCGCGCGCGTCCGAGCGCCAGTAGGGGGCGAACAGGCCGGAGAAGGCCGGGACGAAGTACGCGCCGCCGTTGTCCTCGACGGTGGACGCCAGCGTCTCGATCTCCGCGGCCGAGTTGATCAGGCCCATCTGGTCGCGCATCCACTGCACCAGCGAACCGGTGACGGCGATCGAGCCCTCCAGGGCGTAGACCGGGGCCTGGTCGCCGATCCGGTAGCCGACCGTGGTCAGCAGCCCGTTGTAGGAGTTGACGGGCTCGTCACCGGTGTTCATCAGCATGAAGGTGCCGGTGCCGTACGTGGACTTGGCCTCGCCCTTCTCGTAGCAGGTCTGGCCGAAGAGCGCGGCCTGCTGGTCGCCCAGTGCCGAGGCGACCGGCACGCCGGCCAGCGCGCCCGCGACGGCGGTGCCGTACACCTCGGCCGACGAGCGGATCTCGGGCAGCACCGTCGCCGGGATGTCGATGGAGTGCAGGATCTTCTCGTCCCACTCCAGCGCGCGCAGGTTCATCAGCAGGGTGCGCGAGGCGTTGGTGACGTCGGTGACGTGCACGCCGCCCTTGGCGCCGCCGGTCAGGTTCCAGATGACCCAGGAGTCCATGGTGCCGAAGAGGATGTCGCCGGCCTCGGCGCGCTCGCGCAGCCCCTCGACGTTGTCCAGCAGCCAGCGGATCTTCGGAGCGGCGAAGTAGGAGGCCAGCGGCAGGCCCGTCTCGCGGCGGAAGCGGTCCTTGCCGACGTTGCGGCCCAGCTCGCGGCAGAGCGCGTCGGTGCGGGTGTCCTGCCAGACGATGGCGTTGTGGACCGGCTCACCGGTGTGCTTGTCCCACATCAGCGTGGTCTCGCGCTGATTGGTGATGCCGATCGCCTTGACGTCCTTGGCGGTGATGCCGGCCTTCTCGACGGCACCGGCCACGACCTGCTGGACGTTCTCCCAGATCTCCTTGGCGTCGTGCTCGACCCACCCCGGCTTGGGGAAGATCTGTTCGTGCTCCTTCTGGTCGACCGAGACGATGCGGCCGTCCTTGTCGAACACGATGCAGCGGCTGGAGGTGGTGCCCTGGTCGATGGCCGCGATGAAGGGGCCGTGGCCGTGCGAGGCGGTGCTGTGGGTGTCGCTCATGGTGTGTGTGCTCCAAAAATCTTCGGTCGGGCGGCGCGGCTCAGGCGAACGCGATGTTGTAGATACCACCGGCGATCGCGCCGCCGATCAGCGGACCGGCGACCGGGATCCACGCGTAGCCCCAGTCCGACCCGCCCTTGTTCGGCAGCGGAAGCAGCGAGTGGACGATACGCGGACCGAGGTCGCGAACCGGGTTGATCGCGTAGCCGGTCGGGCCGCCGAGCGACAGACCGATGCCGACGACCACGAACGCGGTCAGCAGCGCGCCGATGACGCCGACGCCCTTGCCGTCGTCGCTCAGGCCCTGCGTGAGGATCGCCAGCACGAGCACGATGGTGGCGATGACCTCCGTGGTCAGGTTCTGCGCCGCGTTGCGGATCTCGGGTCCGGTGGAGAAGACACCGAGAACCGGGCCGGCCTTGGGGGCCGCCGCCTTGTCGACCATGCCCTCCTGCCCGCTCTGCTCGCCCACGATCTCGGGGTCGGTCAGATGGGCCTTGAAGTGGCCGTAGTACGCGAGCCACACCAGTACCGCGCCGATCATGGCGCCGAGCAGCTGACCGGCGAAGTACACCGGTACGTCGCCCCACGGCGTGCCGCCCTTGACGGCCAGGCCCACGGTGACCGCCGGGTTCAGATGGGCACCGGACTTCGACGCGATGTACGCGCCGGTCAGTACGGCGAAGCCCCATCCGAACGCGATGGCCACCCAGCCCGCGTTGTACGCCTTCGAGCGCTTGAGCGTGACGGCGGCGCAGACGCCACCGCCCAGCACGATCAGAACAGCGGTACCGATGGTCTCGCTGATGAAGATGTCGGAGCTGGACACCCGCGACTCCTTTGTCCTTCGTCCAGGGGAAGGCGGACCCCGGGTCCCTCCGGTGGTCCGCGCCCTCCGAGAGGGCGTTGGTCGGCCTCCGGCACCGTCCACCATAACGAATATTGTCGTTAGGTGTTCGACAATGCCGACCGACGAACGGCAGTTTTCTTCACACATAGCACCCCGTCAAGGGTTCTGTGACTGAAAACTTAGGTGAACGTATGGGACGGAAGGGGTCAGAATCGCCCTGCGCCGAGGTCCCGGGACACCGCACGTGCGCAATCCCTCACAGCGGCGACGATTTCCGGCCGCAGCTCACCCGGCTCGCCGTCCCGGCAGACCCGCTCCACCGCACCGGTCACCCCCACCGCGCCCACCGGCATCCGGCGCCGGTCGTGGATGGGCGCGGCCACCGACGCCACGCCCTCCCAGGTCTCCTCCACGTCGGCGGCCCAGCCGCGCGCCCGGGTGAGGTCCAGCACACCCTCCAGCTCCTCCAGCGCGGTCACCGTGCGCGGCGTGAACGCCCGCCGCTCGGCCTCCGCCGCCTCGCTGTGCGCCACCGGGTCGTACGCCGTCAGCACCTTGCCCAGCGCCGTGCTGTGCAGCGGGTGCATCGCGCCGACCTCCAGCACCTGGCGGCTGTCGTCGGGCCGGAAGACGTGGTGCACGATCAGCACGCCCTGCTGGTGCAGCACGCCCAGGTACACGCTCTCGCCGCTGGACCGCGCCAGGTCGTCCGTCCATACGAGCGCGCGGGCGCGCAGCTCGTGCACGTCCAGGTAGCTGTTGCCGAGGCGCAGCAGCTCCGCGCCCAGCTGGTAGCGGCCGGACGCCGGGTCCTGCTCGACGAAGCCCTCCTGCTGGAGGGTGCGCAGGATGCCGTGCGCGGTGCCCTTGGCCAGCCCCAGGGACGAGGCGATGTCGGACAGGCCCAGCCGCCGCTCACCGCCGGCCAGCAGCCGCAGCATCGCGGCGGCACGCTCCAGCGACTGGATGGTCCGTGCCATCGGGCAACCTCCGGGTGAAGCGGTTGGAGCAGGTGACATGGTGCAGGGTGCGGCGGCACCGAGCAGCCCACCGAGCGGTTCGGCAATGCTGAACGATATCGGTGAATGCCGACCCTGTGGCAGTCGGCCGAACCCTGTCAATGATCTTGACCAAGTCCTGTACCGGCCCGGCCCACAGCCCGTACGGCCCGGCCCACAGCCCGTACGGCCCGGCCCACAGCCCGTACGGCCCGGCCCACAGCCCGTACGGCCCGGTCCGCGGTCCGTACGACCCGGGCCGTACGGCGTCCACGCCCTGGGACACCCGGGCCCCCGGCAGCCACGCCCGCTACCCTGACCGGGTGCGCCTTCTTCCGGAAGACGCAAAGCCGACAGCCGTCGCAACCAGGGGAGCACCTCCATGGCCTCGTACACGCCATCGTCCACCAGCACATCCCGCACCACGGCACTGCGCGAGGCCCTCGCCTCCCGCGTAGTGGTGGCCGACGGGGCGATGGGCACGATGCTCCAGGCACAGGACCCGTCGATGGAGGACTTCCAGCAGCTGGAGGGCTGCAACGAGATCCTGAACGTCACCCGTCCGGACATCGTCCGTTCGGTCCACGCGGAGTACTTCGCGGTCGGCGTCGACTGCGTCGAGACCAACACCTTCGGCGCCAACTTCGCCGCGCTCGCCGAGTACGACATCCCCGAGCGCGTCTTCGAACTGTCCGAATCGGGCGCCCGCATCGCCCGCGAGGTCGCCGACGAGTTCACCGCCTCCACCGGGCAGCAGCGCTGGGTGCTCGGCTCCATGGGCCCCGGCACCAAGCTGCCCACCCTCGGCCACGTCGACTATCTGACCCTGCGCGACGCCTACCAGCAGAACGCCGAAGGCATGATCGCCGGCGGCGCCGACGCGCTGCTGGTCGAGACCACCCAGGACCTGCTGCAGACCAAGGCCGCCGTCCTCGGCGCCCGCCGCGCCCTCGCGGCCACCGGCACCGATCTTCCGGTGATCTGCTCGGTGACCGTCGAGACCACCGGCACCATGCTGCTCGGCTCGGAGATCGGCGCCGCGCTGACCGCGCTGGAGCCGCTCGGCATCGACATGATCGGCCTGAACTGCGCCACCGGCCCCGCCGAGATGAGCGAGCACCTGCGCTACCTGGCCCGCAACTCCCGCGTACCGCTGTCCTGCATGCCCAACGCCGGCCTGCCCGTCCTCGGCAAGGACGGCGCCCACTACCCGCTGACCCCCGGCGAGCTGGCCGACGCCCAGGAGACCTTCGTCGGCGAGTACGGGCTCTCGCTCGTCGGCGGCTGCTGCGGTACGACGCCGGAGCACCTGCGCCAGGTCGTCGAGCGGGTACGGGGCCTGGCCCCCACCGAGCGCAGCCCGCGCCCCGAGCCCGGCGCCGCCTCCCTCTACCAGACCGTCCCGTTCCGCCAGGACACCTCGTACCTGGCCATCGGCGAGCGCACCAACGCCAACGGCTCCAAGAAGTTCCGCGAGGCCATGCTCGACGGCCGCTGGGACGACTGCGTGGAGATGGCCCGCGACCAGATCCGCGAGGGCGCCCACCTGCTCGACCTGTGCGTGGACTACGTCGGCCGGGACGGCGTCGCCGACATGCGCGAACTGGCCGGGCGCTTCGCCACCGCCTCCACCCTGCCCATCGTGCTGGACTCCACCGAGGTCCCGGTCATCCGGGCCGGACTGGAGAAGCTGGGCGGCCGCGCGGTCATCAACTCCGTCAACTACGAGGACGGCGACGGCCCCGAGTCGCGGTTCGCCAAGGTCGCCGCGCTGGCCCGGGAGCACGGCGCCGCCCTGATGGCGCTGACCATCGACGAGGAGGGCCAGGCCCGTACCGTCGAGAACAAGGTCGCCATCGCCGAGCGCATCATCGACGACCTGACGTCCAACTGGGGCATCCGCGAGTCGGATGTGCTCATCGACTGCCTGACCTTCACGATCTGCACCGGCCAGGAGGAGTCCCGCAAGGACGGCGTCAACACCATCGAGGCCATCCGCGAGCTGAAGCGGCGCCGCCCGGACGTCCAGACCACGCTGGGCCTGTCCAACATCTCCTTCGGCCTCAACCCGGCCGCCCGCATCGTGCTCAACTCCGTCTTCCTCGACGAGTGCGTCAAGGCCGGACTGGACTCGGCGATCGTGCACGCCTCCAAGATCCTGCCGATCGCGCGCCTGGAGGAGGAGCAGGTCCAGGTCGCCCTCGACCTGATCTACGACCGGCGCGCCGAGGGCTACGACCCGCTCCAGAAGCTCCTGGAGCTGTTCGAGGGCGCCACCGCCAAGTCCCTGAAGGCCGGCAAGGCCGAGGAACTGCTCGCCCTGCCCCTGGAGGAGCGGCTGCGGCGCCGCATCATCGACGGCGAGAAGAACGGCCTGGACACCGACCTGGACGCGGCGCTCGCCGAGCGCCCGGCCCTGGACATCGTCAACGACACCCTGCTCGAAGGCATGAAGGTGGTCGGCGAACTGTTCGGCTCCGGACAGATGCAGCTGCCGTTCGTGCTCCAGTCCGCCGAGGTCATGAAGACCGCGGTGGCCTACCTGGAGCCGCACATGGAGAAGTCCGACTCCGAGGGCAAGGGCACCATCGTCCTGGCGACCGTGCGCGGCGACGTCCACGACATCGGCAAGAACCTCGTCGACATCATCCTGTCCAACAACGGCTACAACGTCGTCAATCTCGGCATCAAGCAGCCGGTTTCGGCCATCCTGGAAGCCGCCGAGGAGCACCGCGCCGACGTCATCGGCATGTCCGGACTCCTGGTCAAATCCACCGTGATCATGAAGGAGAACCTGGAGGAGCTCAACCAGCGCAAGATGGCGGCCGACTTCCCCGTCATCCTCGGCGGCGCCGCCCTGACCCGCGCCTACGTCGAACAGGACCTGCACGAGATCTACGAGGGCGAGGTCCGCTACGCCCGCGACGCCTTCGAGGGCCTGCGCCTGATGGACGCCCTGATCGCCGTCAAGCGCGGCGTGCCCGGCGCCACCCTGCCCGAGCTCAAGCAGCGCCGCGTCCCCAAGCGCGACATCGAGATCAAGGAGCCGGAGCAGGAGGAGGGCACCGTCCGCTCCGACGTGTCCACCGACAACCCCGTCCCCGCCCCGCCCTTCTGGGGCACCCGCGTCGTCAAGGGCATCCAGCTCGCCGACTACGCCTCCTGGCTGGACGAGGGCGCCCTGTTCAAGGGCCAGTGGGGCCTCAAGCAGGCCCGTACGGGAGACGGCCCCTCGTACGAGGAACTGGTCGAGTCCGAGGGACGGCCCCGGCTGCGCGGCTGGCTGGACAAGCTCCAGACCGAAAACCTGCTGGAGGCCGCCGTCGTCCACGGCTACTTCCCCTGCTACTCCAAGGGCGACGACCTGATCCTGCTCAACGAGGACGGCACCGAGCGCACCCGCTTCACCTTCCCGCGCCAGCGCCGCGGCCGGCGGCTGTGCCTGGCCGACTTCTTCCGCCCCGAGGAGTCCGGCGAGCGGGACGTGGTCGGCCTCCAGGTCGTCACCGTCGGCTCGAAGATCGGCGAGGCCACCGCGGAACTGTTCGCCTCCGACTCCTACCGCGACTACCTGGAGCTGCACGGTCTGTCCGTCCAGCTCGCCGAGGCGCTCGCCGAGTACTGGCACGCCCGGGTCCGCGCCGAACTGGGCTTCGCCGGCGAGGACCCCGCGGACGTCGAGGACATGTTCGCGCTGAAGTACCGCGGCGCCCGCTTCTCGCTGGGCTACGGGGCCTGCCCCGACCTGGAGGACCGCGCCAAGATCGCCGACCTGCTGCGGCCGGAGCGGATCGGCGTCCAGCTCTCCGAGGAGTTCCAGCTGCACCCCGAGCAGTCCACCGACGCGATCGTCATCCACCACCCGGAGGCCAAGTACTTCAACGCGCGATAGCGCCGGGACCGGGGAGGCCACGGAAGTCCCCGCGGGCCACGCGCGCCTCCCCGCACAGCCGTACACTGGTCGGTCCGGTGATGGCCGGTCGCCTCCCCCGCGCGGGGAAGCGGCCGGCCCTTTCGTCCCTTCGGGGACGCGCGACTACGGAGGCGCACGGATGACCAGCAGCATCCCCGCGGTAGGCACCCGTACGGCCGACGGCGCCACCCTCCAGGCCGTATTCCTCGACCTCGACGGCACCCTCGTCGACACCGAGGGCTTCTGGTGGGAGGCGGAGGCCGAGGTCTTCGCCGAGCTGGGCCACGTACTCCACGACCACCACCGCCAGGTCGTCGTCGGCGGGCCGATGACCCGCAGCGCCGCCTACCTGATCGGCGCGACCGGCGCCGACATCGGCCTGGACGACCTGACGGTGCTGCTCAACGCCCGGTTCGCGGAGCGCATCGCCCGCGGGGTGCCGCTGATGCCCGGCGCCCGCCGGCTGCTGGCGGAACTGGCCGCGCACGGCGTGCCCACCGCCCTGGTCTCCGCCTCGCACCGCACCATCATCGACCGGATGCTGCACTCCCTGGGCCCGGAGAACTTCCGCCTGACCCTGGCCGGCGACGACCTGCCCCGTACGAAGCCGCACCCGGACCCGTATCTGACCGCGGCCGCCCGGCTCGGGGTGGACCCGCGGCGCTGCGCCGTGGTGGAGGACACCGTCACCGGCGTGACCGCCGGGGAGGCGGCCGGCTGCCGGGTCGTCGCCGTGCCGTCGGTGACGCCGATCGGCCCCGGCGCGGGCCGCACCGTGGTGGCTTCGCTCGAAGAAGTGGATCTCCCATTTCTCCGGTCGCTCATCACGGACGGCCGGTGACCCGTACACCGAGCGTGCGCACGGAAAACGGAAGAAACTGTAAGCAGCGGCCCGCTCATTTTCCGTGACGAATGCGCTGGCCGAATATCCTCAGGAGATCGCCTCAATGTAGGAGTGACGTTTCTCACGCGCCAGCCCGTCGACAGCGCGGACCATGGTCGTTCCATGGGTGCTTTCTGCTGGTTTCCCTGGGGGTAAGTGTCCGGATTGATGGAGGCCCGTACGAATCGTTCCACCGTCCGGATATCGGTCATCCGGCGGCCGTTATCCGGGCGTGATATCCGTTCAACTCTGTTGTGTCCCGGACGCCCTGGCCGTTCCTACTAATGTCATCGCGAGCAACACCTCTGCGCTGATAAGGAACCTGCCGACGATGAATCGCAAGACCTTGGTGCTGCCGGCCCTGGCCGGTCTGCTCGCCCCCGTGCTCGCCGGCTGCGGCAGTTCGGACGGCTCTGGCGAAGGCGGCAATCCGATCAAGGTCGGGACCACCGCCCAGCTGGAGGCCACCAAGGACGCGCCCGCCCCGCTCGACCCCGCGCAGGCGTACGACGTCGACGCGTGGAACGTGCTGCGCGGAACGATGCAGACGCTCATGCGGCTGCCGCGCACGGGCACCGCCCCGGTGCCCGAGGCCGCCGAGTCCTGCGGCTTCCGGGACACCCAGAACGAGCAGTACCGCTGCAAACTCCGGGACGGTCTGAAGTTCTCCAACGGGCACGCCCTCACGTCCAAGGACGTGAAGTTCTCCATCGACCGGATGCAGACCATCAAGTTCGACCGCGGCCCCATCTCCCTGGTGGACAACGTCGACAAGGTCGAGACCCCCAGCGAGACCGAGGTGGTCTTCCACCTCAAGAAGCCGGACGCCACTTTCCCGCAGAAGCTCGCCACCCCGGCCGCGGCCATCGTCGACAGCGAGGTGTATCCGGCCAAGGGCCTCTACAAGGGCTTCGAGGTATCCGGCTCCGGCCCGTACACCGTCAAGGTCGAACACAGCGGAGAGCGCGTCAGCAAGGCCGTCTTCACCAAGAACCCCGACTACAAGGGCGGAATCGAGGCGAAGAACTCCGCCGTCGAGATGAAGTTCTTCGAGGACTCCGACGGCATGGAGAAGGCGCTGCGCAAGGGCGACATCGACCTGATGAACCGCAGCCTGACGCCCGACCAGATCAAGGGCCTGGAGAACGCCCGGGACCAGCACGTCACCCTGACGGCGGTACCCGGCTCCGAGATCCGCTACCTGGCCTTCAACACCGACGACCCGTCGGTCTCCGACAAGGCCGTCCGGCAGGCCATGGCCCAGCTGGTCAACCGCTCCGCGCTGGTACGCGACGTGTACTCCTACACCGGTGACCCGCTGTACTCCCTGGTGCCCAAGGGCCTCACCGGTCACATCAACTCGTTCTTCACCAAGTACAGCAACCCGAGCGTGCCCGCCGCCCGCAAGATCCTCCAGCAGGCGCACATCAACACCCCGGTGAAGCTCACCCTCACCTACACCGCGAACCACTACGGCGCCAGCACCGCCAAGGAGTTCCAGGAGCTGCAGAGCCAGCTCAACAAGAGCGGCCTGTTCGAGGTCCAGATCAAGGGCATCAAGAGCTGGCAGCAGTTCCGCAAGGAACAGTCCGAGGGCAAGTACGCCGTCTACGGCATGGGCTGGTTCGCCGACCTCCCCGACGCGGACAACTACATCGCGCCGTTCATCGGCAAGGGGAACTTCCTCAACTCCCCGTACCGCAACAACAAGATCGAATCCCAGCTGATCCCCGGCACCCGGCAGCAGACCGACCGCAACTCCGCCGCCGAGGGCTTCAAGCAGGCGCAGGACATCATCGCCGACGAGGTGCCCATCCTGCCGCTGTGGCAGGGCAAGCAGTACGTCGCCGCCCGCGACGACATCACCGGCGCCGAATGGGCCCTGAACTCGTCCTCGGCGCTGCAGATCTGGGAACTCGCCCGCGGCGTGAGCAGCAACTGACGACGACCCCCGGCCGGCGCCACCCCGCGCCGGCCGGCTGCCGCATCCCCGGGACGGCGCGCACCACCACAACCGATGACGGCACCCCGGCACCGGTGGGTGCAGCAGCAGCAGCTTCTTCTTCTGCTGCTGCACCCACCGGCACGGAGCTGCAAGCCCCACCGCCACGACGACTGTCACGACGACTGTGAGGAACACGCACGTGAGGAAACGCGACCAGTGGCTCGCCGCACCGCTGGGGGCAGGGCTCGTCGCCGCCCTGCTCAGCGGCTGCGGAACCGGTGACGGCGGCGACGCCGGGTCCGGGGAACCCGTGGTGATGGGAATGACCGACAAGGTCGTGTCCACCGACCCCGCAGCCGGCTACGACCCCGTCTCCTGGTTGCTGTTCAACAACGTCTTCCAGTCGTTGCTGAGCTTCCCCAAGGGCAGCACCACCCCCGAACCCGAGGCAGCCGACTCCTGTGGCTTCCTGGAGGGCGGCAGCACCGTCTACAAGTGCACCCTCAAGGACGGCCTGAAGTTCAGCAACGGCAACAGCCTGACCTCCGAGGACGTCAAGTTCTCGTTCGACCGGATCAAGCGCATCGACGACAAGCGCGGCCCGGCCGTGATGTTCGCCGCCGTCGACAAGGTCGAGGCGCCCGACGACAAGACCGTCGTCTTCCGCCTCAAGACCCCCGACGCGACCTTCCCCATGAAGATCGCCTCCGGCGCCGGCTCCATCGTCGACCACCGTGAGTACGCGCCGGACAAGCTGCGCACCGACGACAAGGCCGTCGGCTCCGGCGTCTACACCCTGAACGACTACGGCTCCTCGGAGGCGGTCTTCGGCGTCAACGGCTCCTACAAGGGCCCCGCCAAGGTCAAGAACTCCGGCATGACCATGAAGTTCTTCGACAGCCAGGAACGGCTGAAGAAGGCGGTGCAGGACGGCTCCATCGACCTCGCCTACCGCGGTCTGGCCATGAAGGACATCGCCTCGCTGGACCAGGCGTCCGACCGCCAGAAGCACGGCATCCAGGTCGTCGAGGGCAACAGCGCCGAGGTCATGCACCTGGTCTTCAACATGCGCGACCCGGTGGCCGGCAAGCTCGGCGTCCGCAAGGCCGTCGCGTACCTCCTGGACCGCTCCACGCTCGTCCGGGACGTCTACAAGCGCACCGCCGAACCGCTGTACTCGATCGTCCCCGCGGGCATCACCGGCCACAACACGGCCTTCTTCGCCAGCTACGGCGACCGGCCGCAGACCGACAAGGCCGTCGCCGCCCTGCGCGAGGCCGGCTACACCAACAAGAAGGTGCCGCTGACCCTCTGGGCCACGCCCGTCCGCTACGGCCCCGGCACCGTCCCGGCCTTCCAGGAGATAGCCCAGCAGCTCAACGCCAGCGGCCTCTTCGACGCCAAGGTCAAGTCCGTGCCCATCGAGGAGTTCGAGAAGGACCGGGAAGCCGGGAAGTACGGCGCGTACGTCAAGGGCTGGGTGCCCGACTACCCGGACCCCGACAACTTCACCCAGCCGTTCTTCGGCAAGGACAACGTCCTCGGCAACAACTACGACGCCAAGCGGATCACCGGGAAGCTGCTGCCCGGCACCGCGGGCCAGCCCGACCGGCAGGCGACCAAGGCCGCCTTCCGCGAGATGCAGGACATCGTCGCCGAGGAGCTGCCGATGATCCCGGTGTGGCAGGGCAAGCAGTACGCCGTCGCCCGCGAGAACATCGACGGCCTCCAGTGGACGCTGGACGCCTCCACCGTCTTCCGTTTCTGGGAGATCAAGAAGGGCTAGCCGGGGCGGACACGCGCCGGGCAAGCGCCGGATGCGTACCGGATACGCGCATACGACTACGGCCCGGCCTGCTGCCGCTCCTCGGGGGGCGGGGCGGGCCGGGCCGTTTTTGTGGGATACGGTCGGGGCGGGTGCTCAGTCGGCGGGCTGCCGGCCCCGGCACCCGGGCGCTGGGCGACCGGCTCACTGGGCCCCGGTACTGGGCGACCGGCTCACTGGGCCCCGGGACGCACCAGGCCGCTCTCGTACGCGTACACCGCCGCCTGCACCCGGTCCCGCAGCCCCAGCTTCGTCAGCACGTGCCCGACATGCGTCTTGACCGTCGTCTCGCTCACGAACAGGTCCGCGGCGATCTCCGCGTTCGACAGGCCGCGCGCCACCAGCTTCAGCACCTCCACCTCACGCTCGGTGAGAGTGTGCAGCGTGTCCGGCACCGGCTCCTCACCGGACGGCAGATGACCCGCGTACTTGTCCAGCAGCCGGCGCGTGATGCTCGGCGCGAGCATCGCCTCGCCCGCCGCCACCACCCGGATCGCCTGCACCAGCTCCTGGGCCGGCGCGTCCTTCAGCAGGAAGCCGCTGGCCCCCGCGCGGAGCGCCTCGACCACGTACTCGTCCAGGTCGAACGTGGTCAGCACCAGCACCTTCGCCGGTCCGTCCTTCGCCGGACCGGTGATCTGCCGGGTCGCCTCGACCCCGTCCATCCGCGGCATCCGGATGTCCATCAGCACCACGTCGGGCTGCAGCGCACGCACCTGCTCCAGGGCCTGCAGACCGTCCCCGGCCTCGCCGACGACCGCGAGATCCTGCTCGGCCTCCAGGATCATCCGGAAACCGGTACGCAGCAGCGGCTGGTCGTCGACCAGCAGGACGCGGATTGCCACAGGAACTCCTTCGTTAGACCAGGTCCATTCTGCCCTGCCCCTCCCCGGACGCCGCCACGGGGAGAGCCCGGCCGGGCGCCGGAACCGGCAGCGGATACGGCGGGGGAGTCCCGCCGAACTCCGGGCACACCGCCTGATGGTCGCACCACCCGCACAGCTTCGTACGGCGCGGCCGCCAGTCACCCGTCGCCGTCGCCCGCTGGATGGCGTCCCACAGCGCCAGCAGCTTGCGCTCCACGCCCCGCAGGTCCGCCTCGCTCGGGTCGTACGTCAGCACGTCGCCGCTGCCCAGGTACACCAGCTGCAGCCGACGCGGTACCCGGCCGCGCAGCCGCCACATCACCAGTGCGTAGAACTTCATCTGGAACAGCGGACCGTCCGCGTACTCCGGGCGGGGCGCCTTGCCGGTCTTGTAGTCGACGAGCCGCACCTCGCCCGTCGGCGCCACGTCCACCCGGTCGATGAAGCCGCGCAGCCGCAGCCCCGAGTCCAGCACCGTCTCCACGTACAGCTCGCGGTCCGCGGGCTCCAGACGGGTCGGGTCCTCCAGCGTGAACCAGCGCTCCACCAGCGCCTCGGCGTCCGCCAGCCAGGACGCCAGCCGCTCGCCCGACGGATCGTCCTCGAACAGTTCGGCCAGCTCAGGCCGCTTCGCCAGCAGCCTGTCCCACTCACCCGGCACCATCGACCGCGCACCGCCCGCCGTACGCTGCGCGGCCGGCGCGTCGAAGAGCCGCTCCAGCACGGCGTGCACCACCGTGCCGCGCGTCGCCGCGGCACTCGGCTTCTCCGGCAGCTTGTCGATCACACGGAAGCGGTACAGCAACGGACACTGCATGAAGTCGCTCGCCCGCGAGGGGGAGAGGGAGACGGGACGGGCGGGGGAGGCCGCCGGGGCTGTCCCGGTGTCCCCGGCCGTATCGGTCGCCGTGGCCGTATCGGCTGTCGCGGTCGGACGGGCCGCCTGGGCCGTACCGGCATCCGCGGTGGGCTCGGCCGCTCCGGCCACCCTGGCCTCTACGGCGTCAGCGGACACCTCCGTGGCATCCGTCACCACTGTCGCCACGGTGTCACTGGTCACCGCAGTATCACTAGTACCGACGGTGTCATCGATCACTCCTGTGCCACCAGTCACCTCGGTGTCATCCGTCACCTCGACGTCACCCACCGCCCCGGCAACACCGGCCACCTCGGACGCGCTGCTCGCCCCGGCCGACCGGGACGCGGCGGTCGCCCCGGCCCCGGCGGCCGCCTCCGCCCCGCCGGTCCCGCTCTGTCCGCCGTCCCCGCCCGCGGCGTCCGGCCCGGCCTTCTCGGTGCTCGTTCCCATGGCACCCGACCCTACGGCCCGCCACTGACAGCTCCCGCAACCGAGGGATCACAATGGGAGACCGAGACGGGGTGCCGGGGAACGCTCCGCATACCATCGACGCCAGACCCCTTCGCCCTGCATGATCGTCAGGCCGTACCGGACCGGAACCGGACGGACAGGAGCGAAGGCCGCAACCGACGAGGGGACGCCGTGGACGAGAGTGGGAAGCCGCAGGACCCCGAGGAGTCCGCGCACCCCCAACCGCCCAACCCGCCCGGACCGTCCGACCCGGCCCGCGGCACCGGCCGTACGCGGCCGTCGGGGAACCGCCCCTCCAAGCAGCAGCGCCCGGCCGGGGACGGCCAGGGACGGCGCACCGGCGGCGGCATCCTGATGGGCCGCCCCTTCGGCGTACCGGTGTACGTGGCCCCCAGCTGGTTCGTGGTCGCCGCCCTGATCACCTGGGTCTTCGGCGGCCAGCTGGAGCGCATCCTCCCGGAGCTGGGCGCCGGCCGCTACCTCGTCTCGCTCTTCTTCGCCGTCGCCTTCTACGCCTCGGTGCTCGTCCACGAGCTCGCGCACACCATCGCCGCGCTGCGCTTCAAGCTCCCGGTGCGCCGCATCCAGCTCCAGTTCTTCGGCGGCGTCTCCGAGATCGAGAAGGAGTCCGAGACCCCGGGCCGCGAGTTCGTCCTCGCCTTCGTCGGGCCCCTGCTCTCGCTCGTCCTCGCCGGCGTCTTCTACGGGGGCATGAAACTGGTCGAGCCCGGCACCGTACCCGGTGTCCTGCTCGCCGGACTGATGATCTCCAACCTCATCGTCGCCGTCTTCAACCTGCTGCCCGGCCTGCCGCTGGACGGCGGCCGGATGCTCCGCGCCGTCGTGTGGAAGATCACCGGCAAGCCGATGACCGGCACCGTCGCCGCCGCCTGGGCCGGCCGGGCGCTCGCCATGACGGTCCTGATCGGCCTGCCGCTGCTCACCCACACCGGTGCTCTCGGCAACGCCCCCACGGACCTCGGCGGCGCCGACTCGATCACCGACGCGCTGCTCGCCGCGATCCTCGCCGCGATCATCTGGACCGGCGCGGGCAACAGCCTGCGCATGGCCCGGCTGCGCGAACGCCTTCCGGACCTCCAGGCCCGTACCCTCACCCGGCGCGCCGTCCCGGTGGAGGCCGACACCCCGCTGTCCGAGGCCCTGCGCCGCGCCAACGACGCGGGCGCCCGCGCCCTGGTCGTCGTGGACCGGGTGGGCCGGCCGACCGCCGTCGTCCGCGAGACCGCCATCGTCGGTGTCCCGGAACACCGCCGCCCCTGGGTCGCCGTCAGCGGCCTGGCCCAGGACCTCAAGGACGGGATGCGGGTCTCCGCCGAGCTGGCCGGCGAAGACCTCCTGGACTACCTGCGGGCCACCCCCGCCACCGAGTACCTGGTGGTCGAGGAGACCGGCGAGATCTACGGCGTCCTGTCCACCGCCGACGTGGAGCGCGCCTTCGTGGCCGCCATGGCCCGCCCGTCCTGACCCCTCACTCACCCGGGCGCAGGCGCTTCCCGCCCGCCACCCCTGGGTAAGCCCCCGCCGGGGGGACGCGCACGTTCGATTCGCCCCGTAGGGCGGCCGCCCCGCCCCCACCCTGGTACGGAGCACCCCCCACGCCCGGTAGGCTGGTCACATGTCCGAACCGACCGGTGCCGCCCGCCGTCGCGGGCCCTTCAAGGTCGGGGACCAGGTCCAGCTCACCGATCCCAAGGGACGCCACTACACGTTCACGCTCGAAGAGGGCAAGAGCTTCCACACCCACAAGGGAGCCTTCCCCCACGACGAGCTGATCGGCGCTCCCGAGGGCAGTGTTGTCCGTACCACCGGGAATGTCGCCTATCTCGCGCTGCGCCCGCTGCTCCCCGACTACGTCCTGTCCATGCCCCGCGGCGCCGCCGTGGTCTACCCCAAGGACGCGGGGCAGATCCTGGCGATGGCCGACATCTTCCCCGGCGCCCGCGTCGTCGAGGCGGGGGTGGGTTCCGGCTCGCTCAGCAGCTTCCTGCTGCGCGCCATCGGCGACCAGGGCATGCTGCACAGCTACGAGCGGCGCGCCGACTTCGCCGAGATCGCCACGCAGAACGTCGAGCGGTACTTCGGCGCTCCGCACCCGGCGTGGACGCTCACCGTCGGTGACCTCCAGGACAACCTCTCCGACACCGACGTCGACCGGGTCATCCTGGACATGCTCGCCCCCTGGGAGTGCCTGGAGGCCGTCTCCAAGGCGCTCGTCCCGGGCGGCATCCTGTGCGCGTACGTCGCCACGACGACGCAGCTGGCCCGTACCGTCGAGGCCATCCGCGAGCACGGCACCTTCAACGAGCCGTCGGCCTGGGAGACCATGGTCCGCACCTGGCACGTCGAGGGTCTCGCCGTCCGCCCCGACCACCGCATGATCGGCCACACCGGCTTCCTGCTCACCGCCCGCCGCCTCGCGGACGGCGTCGAGCCGCCGCTGCGCCGGCGCCGCCCCGCCAAGGGCGCGTACGGCGACGACTACACCGGTCCCGGCAGCTCCAGCGGGGGCGCGGAGCGCGGCTGACGCGCCCCGCACGCACCACGCGAACCATCCGGCGCCGCCGACCAGTTCCCGTCCCACGGGAACCGTCGGCGGCGCCGCTTCGTTCGGCAGGCGGGGGCCTGGCGGGAAACCCCGCCCGAGTGTTCCCCGGCGGTCCGCCCTGTGGAACGATGCTGGGCACTCCCACCGCCACAGCTCTCCACAGGAGTTACCCCGCGTGCAGTTCACGGCAGGCCAGGCCCTCCCGCACACCCGCACCCGCGCCCTGCACTGGCTCGCCACCGCCGCCGCCCTGGCGGCGGTCGTCGCGACCGCTTCCTTCGTCCAGCCCCCTGACGCCACGGCCACCACCGAAGCCGCGCCGGGCGCCCGCGCGGCCGCGGGTCCTGCCCCTGACCCGCACGCCGCCGCCTATCCGGTGGACTGCGGCCCGAACCGCCTCGACGTGGTCGACAGCGCCACCGGCGACCTCGACGGCGACGGCAGCCCCGAGACCGTCGCCGTGGTCCGCTGCCATACGGAGACGGGCACACCCCCCAGCGGTATCTACGTCCTCGCCCGCCCGAAGGCCGGAAAGGGCGCCCCGCGCGTCGCGGCGACCCTCCTGGCGCCCGCGCGGCAGCGCAGCGTGGAGGGCTTTGCCGTACGGGGCGGGGTGGTCGCGGCGACCCTGCTGGGCTATTCCACGACCGACGTGCCGCGCTGCTGCCCGGATGTGCGCGGGCAGACCAAGTGGCAATGGAAAGGCGGGAAGTTCGTCCAGAGCGAACTTCCCGCCTCCTCCAGCACCCAGGGTGTGTGATCCGTCACACTGTGTCTAGTCCGCGTCCGGCCCGTAGACCTCCACCTGGTCCGTTACGCGGCGTACGTGGATGCAGTCACCCGGGCACTCCTTCGCGGAGTCCCGTACGTCGTTGAGCAGCGGCAGGGGGACGGGGGTGGTGGCCCCCTTCTCCTGCAGCAGCTCGTCGTCGGCGCTTTTCACATAAGCCAGACCGTCGATGTCGAGTTCGAAGACCTCCGGCGCGTACTGCGCACAGATGCCGTCGCCGGTGCAGAGGTCCTGGTCGATCCAGACCTCCAGTGCTTCGTCCTGCGCCGTCATCTCGCCTGCCGTTCCTGCGTACGTAAATCAAATGGGGCCAACCCTGACGGGTGTTGACCGTCTCGACGATACAACCGCTCGCTTTCTGATGTTGTTGGGTGGGTATCCCCATGAGGTGAGGACGTGCGCAAGGGTGAAGATCGGACACACCCCGACAGTCTTTTCGATCTAGGGGTTTCAACCTGCACCGGCCCAGGTAGGGTCAGGAAGCGTCCAGCTCCCCTTGGAGGAGGTGAGGACCGTGGCAGCCCACGACGACGACATCAACCGCGGCATCCGGCCGGGGCGGGGGTCTGATGACCCTGCCGGCCAGGTTGCCTATCTTGAGCAGGAGATCGCCGTCCTGCGACGCAAGCTCGCCGACTCTCCGCGTCACACGAGGATTCTCGAAGAGCGGATCGTCGAGCTGCAGACCAACCTGGCCGGTGTTTCGGCACAGAACGAGCGTCTCGCCAACACACTGCGTGAGGCGCGCGACCAGATCGTGGCCCTCAAGGAAGAGGTCGACCGGCTCGCGCAGCCGCCGGCCGGCTTCGGCGTCTTCCTGCAGGCGAACGAGGACGGCACGGCCGACATCTTCACCGGAGGCCGAAAACTCCGTGTGAACGTCAGTCCGAGCGTCGACCTCGACGAGCTGCGGCGTGGCCAGGAGGTCATGCTCAACGAGGCGCTCAACGTGGTCGAGGCCATGGAGTACGAGAACGCCGGGGACATCGTCACCCTCAAGGAGATCCTTGAGGACGGCGAGCGGGCCCTGGTCATCGGGCACACCGACGAGGAACGGGTGGTGAGGCTCGCCGAGCCGCTGCTGGACATCACCATCCGCCCCGGCGACGCCCTGCTCCTGGAGCCCCGCTCCGGCTACGTCTACGAGGTCATCCCCAAGAGCGAGGTCGAGGAGCTCGTCCTCGAAGAGGTCCCGGACATCGACTACACGAAGATCGGCGGTCTGGGCGGCCAGATCGAACTGATCCGCGACGCGGTCGAGCTCCCGTACCTCTACCCGGACCTGTTCAAGGAGCACGAACTGCGCCCGCCCAAGGGCGTGTTGCTCTACGGCCCGCCCGGCTGCGGCAAGACGCTGATCGCCAAGGCGGTCGCCAACTCGCTCGCCAAGAAGGTCGCCGAGGTGACCGGCAAGCCCGCGGGCAAGAGCTTCTTCCTGAACATCAAGGGCCCCGAGCTGCTGAACAAGTACGTCGGCGAGACGGAGCGGCACATCCGCCTCGTCTTCCAGCGGGCCCGGGAGAAGGCGAGCGAGGGCACCCCCGTCATCGTCTTCTTCGACGAGATGGACTCCCTCTTCCGCACCCGCGGATCCGGGGTCAGCTCGGACGTGGAGAACACCATCGTCCCCCAGCTGCTCTCCGAGATCGACGGTGTGGAGGGCCTGGAGAACGTCATCGTCATCGGCGCCTCCAACCGCGAGGACATGATCGACCCGGCGATCCTGCGCCCCGGCCGGCTGGACGTCAAGATCAAGATCGAGCGTCCGGACGCCGAGGCCGCCAAGGACATCTTCTCGAAGTACCTCACCGAGCGGCTGCCGCTGCACGCCGACGACCTCGGCGAGCACGGCGACTCCCGCAAGGCCGCGGTCGGCGCGATGATCCAGTCGGTCGTAGAGCAGATGTACGCGGAGTCCGAGGAGAACCGCTTCCTTGAGGTCACCTACGCCAACGGCGACAAGGAAGTTCTCTACTTCAAGGACTTCAACTCCGGCGCAATGATCGAAAACATCGTCGGACGCGCCAAGAAGATGGCCATCAAGGCATTCCTCGAACACAACCAGAAGGGCCTTCGCGTCTCCCACCTGCTCCAGGCATGCGTGGACGAGTTCAAGGAGAACGAGGACCTGCCCAACACCACCAACCCGGACGACTGGGCCCGCATCTCCGGCAAGAAGGGCGAGCGGATCGTCTACATCCGCACCCTGGTCACCGGCAAGCAGGGCGCGGACACCGGCCGCTCCATCGACACGGTGGCGAATACCGGCCAATACCTGTAACAGCGCTCACCGGCTGCGGATGTCCTGCACGGGGCGTCCGCAGCCGGACGCTTTTCCGGGGCTACGGGGGTGATCCCCGGAAGGCCGCGATGGAGCAGGGAAAAACCGGACTGGAGCAATGACTGTAATGATCTCCCCAGCGCCGCAAAGGCGTTCTAGGCTCTTCGGTACCGCCGCGTCGCGCACTGCGGAAGCGGGGGCCGCACACGGACCGGAAGCGCAGCGGTACTTGAGCGCCGACCCCATCCGGGGGCGCCGCCGGGCAAGGAGGGCCGCATGACCGTACGGCGAGTAATGGGAATCGAGACGGAGTACGGGATCTCCGTCCCCGGCCACCCGAACGCCAATGCCATGCTCACCTCGTCCCAGGTCGTCAACGCTTACGCGGCGGCGATGCACCGGGCGCGACGCGCCCGCTGGGACTTCGAGGAGGAGAACCCGCTGCGGGACGCCCGAGGCTTCGACCTCGCCCGCGAGAACGCCGACGCCAGCCAGCTGACCGACGAGGACATCGGGCTGGCCAATGTGATCCTCACCAACGGGGCACGCCTGTACGTCGACCACGCGCACCCGGAATACAGCTCGCCGGAGGTCACCAACCCGCGGGACGCGGTGCTGTGGGACAAGGCCGGCGAGCGCATCATGGCCGAGGCCGCCGAGCGCGCGGCCCAGGTCCCCGGCGCCCAGCCCATCCACCTCTACAAGAACAACACCGACAACAAGGGCGCCTCCTACGGCACGCACGAGAACTACCTGATGAAGCGGGAGACCCCGTTCTCGGACATCGTGCGCCACCTGACGCCCTTCTTCGTCTCCCGCCAGGTCTACGCCGGTGCCGGCCGCGTCGGCATCGGCCAGGACGGCCACGAGCACGGCTTCCAGATCAGCCAGCGCGCCGACTACTTCGAGGTCGAGGTCGGCCTGGAGACCACCCTCAAGCGCCCGATCATCAACACCCGCGACGAGCCGCACTCCGACGCGGAGAAGTACCGCCGGCTGCACGTGATCATCGGGGACGCCAACCTCTCCGAGATCTCCACCTACCTCAAGCTGGGCACGACCGCGCTGGTCCTGTCCATGATCGAGGACGGCTTCATCGCCGTCGACCTCGCCGTCGACCAGCCCGTACGCACCCTTCACCAGGTCTCCCACGACCCGACGCTGCGCCGGCTGATCACGCTGCGCAGCGGCCGTACGCTGACCGCCGTACAACTCCAGATGGAGTACTTCGAGCTGGCGCGCAAGTACGTGGAGGACCGCCTCGGCGCGGACGCCGACGAGCAGACCAAGGACATCCTGGCCCGCTGGGAGGACGTGCTCGGGCGCCTGGAGCACGACCCGATGAGCCTGTCCGGCGAGCTGGACTGGGTGGCCAAGCGGGAACTGATGGAGGGCTACCGGCGCCGGGACGGCGTGGAGTGGGACGCGGCCCGGCTCCACCTGGTCGACCTCCAGTACGCCGACGTACGGCCCGACAAGGGCCTCTACAACCGCCTGGCGGCCCGCGGCAAGATGAAGCGGCTGCTGACGGACGCCGAGGTCGCGCGGGCGGCGCAGGCGCCGCCGGAGGACACCCGGGCGTACTTCCGCGGCCGCTGCCTGGAGCAGTACGCGGACGACGTCGCGGCGGCCTCCTGGGACTCGGTGATCTTCGATCTGCCGGGCCGTGACTCTCTGCAACGGGTGCCGACGCTGGAACCGCTGCGCGGCACCCGCAATCACGTCAAGGAGCTGCTCGACCGGTGCCGTACGGCCGAGGACCTGGTGAGGGTCCTGTCCGGAGGGTGACCGAAGGGCCGATACGGCACCCGATCCGGGGCTGAAAGGTCCCCCGGACGGGAATCATCGGGGTGACTCCCGGACGTTGTACGAAGACGACCAAGAACAGGGCCGATGTCAGACCTTGCTTGTAGGGTCTGATCTTGACAGTCACATCGAGCGGGGCGAACCGAGCGGGGTGAGGGACATGGCGACCAAGGACACCGGCGGCGGACAGCAGAAGGCGACGCGTTCGACCGAGGAGGTCGAGGAGCAGTCGCAGGACGCGCAGGCCGCGGACGATCTCAAGGAGCGGCAGGAGAAGCTGTCGGACGACGTCGACTCCGTGCTGGACGAGATCGACGACGTACTCGAAGAGAACGCCGAGGATTTCGTGCGGTCGTTCGTGCAAAAAGGCGGACAGTAACGGGTATGCCGGTCTCCGTCGGCATCCGGTGCGGCGAGCGCGGGCGCAGCGGGCCATCGGCCGCGTACGCCGTGCGCGAGAACGGGTGTGACGGAATCCGGCCCCGGTGCCGGGAGCGCGCGGCGGCCCGTGCGGCCACGCGCTCCCCGCACCACCACGGCGCACCGGGCGAGCGCGTGCGGACGGGCCGCCCAGGGCGTCGCCGCGCGCCCGCGGGGGCAGGAGGACGACGGGCTGCCGCAGCCGTCGCACGATCCGTCTCCCGCGCGCATGTGGATCATGACCACAGGACAGGTAAGGTCCGGGGCGTACGGTGCTTCAGCTGCAACGCAGCGCTGGGCCAATTCAAGGATCGGCCGGACGTCTTGGGGCGGGCGGCCGAATATCCGGAAGGAAACGTGTGGAAGCCAACACTCGTAACGCCGGGCATCTACCAGCTGCCTTCCTGACGCCCGGGTCCTCGTCGTTCATGGACTTCCTCGGGGAGCACTCGCCGGAGCTGCTGCCGGGCCGGCGCCCGCCGCTGCCCGTGCAGGGGGCCATCGAGGCGCCGCACGGCACGACGATCGTGGCGGCGTCGTTCCCCGGCGGCGCGGTGCTCGCCGGTGACCGCCGCGCGACGATGGGCAACGTCATCGCGCAGCGCGACATCGAGAAGGTCTTCCCGGCCGACGAGTACTCGGCCGTCGGCATCGCCGGCACGGCCGGTCTCGCCGTCGAGATGGTCAAGCTCTTCCAGTTGGAGCTGGAGCACTTCGAGAAGGTCGAGGGCGCCCAACTCTCCCTGGAGGGCAAGGCGAACCGCCTCTCGACGATGATCCGCAGCAACCTCGGCATGGCCATGCAGGGCCTGGCCGTGGTGCCGCTGTTCGCCGGCTGGGACGTGGACCGCGAAAAGGGCCGGATCTTCTCGTACGACGTGACCGGCGGACGTTCGGAGGAGCACGGCTTCGCCGCGACGGGCTCCGGCTCGGTCTTCGCGCGTGGTGCCCTCAAGAAGCTCTACCGCGACGACCTCACGGAGAACCAGACCGCGACGGCCGTGATCCAGGCGCTCTACGACGCCGCGGACGACGACTCGGCGACCGGCGGCCCCGATCTGGCCCGCCGGATCTATCCGATCGTCACGGTGATCACCGAAGAGGGCTTCAAGCGGTACACCGAGGCCGAGGTGTCGGAGATCGCCCGGGCCATCCACGAGCGGCGGCTCGACGAGCCCGACGGCCCGCGTGCCGCGCTGCTCTGAAGGTCGGGAGTCCGTCATGCACGCGCCACTGAGAGAGTCATTGACAGAAAGGGACGGATAGCCGGTGTCGACGCCGTTCTATGTCTCACCCCAGCAGGCCATGGCCGACCGGGCGGAGTACGCCCGCAAGGGCATCGCGCGCGGCCGCAGCGTCGTGGTGCTGCAGTACACCGACGGCGTGGTCTTCGTCGCCGAGAATCCCTCCCGGGCCCTGCACAAGGTCAGCGAGATGTACGACCGCATCGCCTTCGCGGCGGTCGGCAAGTACAACGAGTTCGAGAACCTGCGCATCGCCGGCGTGCGCTACGCCGACCTGCGCGGCTATACCTACGACCGCGCGGACGTGACCGCGCGCGGCCTTGCCAATGTCTACGCCCAGACCCTCGGCTCGATCTTCTCCAGCGCCGCCGAGAAGCCCTATGAGGTGGAGCTGATCGTCGCGGAGGTGGGCAACGCCCCCGAGGACGACCAGATCTACCGGCTGCCGCACGACGGTTCGATCGTGGACGAGCACGGCTCGGTCGCGGTCGGCGGCAACGCCGATCAGATCAGCAGCTACCTCGATCAGCGGCACCGCGACGGCATGACGCTGGGCGAGGCGCTGAAGCTGGCCGTCGAGTCGCTCTCCCGCGACAACAACGGCGGTGAACGCACGCTGGCCGCCGAGCAGTTGGAGGTCGCGACCCTCGACCGCACGCGTCCGCAGCAGCGGAAGTTCAAGCGCATCCTGGGCCGTCAGCTCTCCCGGCTGCTGGAGGAGGACGGCGCCGCGTCCGGTTCGGCGAAGGACTCCGAGGGCGCCGCGGACGAGTCGTCGGACTCCGCGGATTCCGAGGGCACTTCCGGTTCCGAGGGCGGTTCCGCCGCGCCGTGACGTGACGGCGGCGGCGTGCGGAGCGCGGGCGGCCGCCTCGTGGCGGACGCGCCGCCGTCCGCACGCACAACGGGCACACACGCGCCCCGGTGGGTCCGCACCCGCCGGGGCGCGCCGCGTTCTCGGGGCCGGCGTGCCCGCCGACGGTTGCATCCGTTACGGCTGATGCCCGCTACGGCCGCTCCCGCACAAGCCCGCTCCCGCCGCATGCCCGCTCACCGAGCGCCTGCCCGCCACGGCCGCGGCCTGGCACCCGCCCGCCCGTCACGGGCGCCCTCCTGACCGCCACGGCCGCGCACGGCTACGGCGCCGCCGCCGTGGAGCCGCGCACGAGCAGGTCGACCGGCAGGGTGACGGGCGCGGGCACGTGCCCCTCCAGGACGGCCATCAGCGCCCGCATCCCCGCCGCCCCGACCTCCTCGGCGGGCAGCCGTACGGTCGTCAGCTCCGGCTCCAGGGCCCTGGCCAGCGCCAGATCGTCGACGCCGGTGACGGAGACGTCCTCGGGCACCCGCAGCCCCAGCCGGCGAGCGGCCTTGCAGGCGCCCGCCGCCAGGAGGTCGTCGTCGCACAGCAGGGCGGTCGGGCGGGGCCCCGGCCGGGTCAGGGCCGCCTGGGCCGCGTGCAGACCGGCCTCCACGCTGAGCGCCGCCGGTTCGGTGCGTACGTCCGCGTCCGGGGCGCCGCGCAGCGCCTCGGCGAGCGCCGACGCGCGTACGTGGAAGGTCCAGGAGTCGACGGCCGCGGCGAGGTGGGTGATGCGGCGGTGCCCGAGGGCGAGCAGATGCGCGGTCAGCCGCCGGACGCCGTCGGCGATGTCGGGGTTGACGGTCGCGGTGGCCTGGCCGTCGCCCGGGTCGCTGTCGAGCATGACCAGCGGCAGGTCCCCGCCGCGCATGGCGGTCAGCGCGTCGGTGGCCATGGACGAGGCGATCACGCCGTCGAGTGCGGCGCGCGCCGAGTCGAAGGGGTCCCGGGCCGGGCCGATCCCTTCGGGGGAGGGGTACAGCACGACGCCGAAGCCGTGCTCGGCGGCGACGCGCGCCGCGCCGGTGTAGACGCGGGCGAAGTACTCGCTGGTCAGGGCGGGGACGACGAGCAGGGCGGTACGGGTACGGCCGGTGCGCAGGCTGCGGGCGGCCAGGTTGGGGCGGTAGCCGAGGTCGCGCGCGGCGGCGCGTACCGCTTCGGCCTTGGGCGGCGAGACGCGGCCGCGCCATTTGTCCCCGAGCACCAGGGAGACGGCGGCCTGGGAGACTCCGGCCGCGCGGGCGACGTCCCGGCTGGTGGCACGGGGCGCGGCGGCCGGGCCGGGGCGCGCTGCTGTCGGGTGCTCATGGGCGGTCACCGGGGGCGGGCTCCTCGCGTCGTGCGTCGCGGTGTGGACCCGCGGGTTGCGACCATGGTACGTATGACGCCGGACGTTATACGTAAAACTTCGAAGCCCGGGGCCACACCGGGGGACAAGGGGCGGGCATGGCCGCTGGGTACGCCGAGCTGCTCGGGACGCGCCATGCGGCGCGGCTGCTGGCCGGCACGCTGATCGGCAGGCTGCCGAACGCCACCGGGCCGCTGGCCGTGGTGCTCTTCACCCGCGCCGAAGGCGGCGGCTACGTCCTCGCGGGCGCCCTCTCCGCCGTGTACGGGCTGAGCAACGCGATCGGGCAGCCGCTCCTGGGGCGGGCGGTCGACGTGTACGGGCAGCCGCGCGTGCTACTGCCCTCCGCCGTGGTCTCCGCGCTGGGCATGGTGCTGCTGGCGGCCGTCGGCCTCGACCCGCTGCCCGTGGCGTACGCGGCCATGGTGGTCGCCGGGTTCTTCACGCCGCCCCTGGAGGGCGGGCTGCGGGCCCTGTGGCCGGGGGTGCTCAAGCGCGAGGACCGGGTGCACGCCGCGTACGCGCTGGACGCGGTGGCGCAGGAAGTGCTGTTCGCGGTGGGCCCGTTGCTGGTGACGCTGTGTGTGGCGGCCTGGTCGGAGCGCTGGGCGCTGCTGGTGATCAACGCGATCGGGGTGCTCGGCGCGCTCTCCGTGGTCGCCTCGCCGCCCTCGCGGCAGTGGCGCAGCGCGCCGCGCGAGGCGCACTGGCTCGGGGCCCTGCGGTCGTCCGGGATGCTGGTGCTGATCGCCTCGTTCCTGTTCGTGGGGCTGGCGCTGGGGTCGATAGCGGTGGCCGCGGTCGCGTACGCCGACGAGCACGGCGGCGGCGCGGTCTCCAGCTATCTGCTGTCCGCGCTCGGTGTCGGCGCCCTCGTGGGCGGGGTGGTGTACGGCGCGCGCCAGTGGCCGGGGCATCCGGAGAGCCGGCTGCGGCTGCTGGTGGCGCTGCTGGCGCTGGGGTACCTGCCGCTGGCGCTGACGCCGGGCGTGGTGGGGATGACGCTGCTGACGGGGGTGGCCGGTGTCTTCCTGGCGCCCGCGCTGGCGTGTGCGTTCGTGGTGGTGGACGGGCACGCGCCCAAGGGGACGGTCACCGAGGCGTTCTCCTGGCTGGTGACGACGTTCGGGGTGGGGTCCGCGCTGGGGATGACGGTGGTCGGGCCCGCGGTGGAGCGGGGCGGGCCGGCCGCCGGGTTCGCCGTGGCGGGAGCGGGCGGTGTGGCCGCACTGCTCGTCCTTGTGTCGACAAAGCGCTTTCTTTCCCCTGGCGGACGCGGCCTCGTGAGCGGTGCTGTGCAGGTCACGGCGGAAACTGATCGAAACGAGGCCGTCCAACCCGGTTTCAGAGCAGGGCATCAGGCGTAATGTTCAGTCATGGACCGCCGCATTTTCGGGCTGGAGAACGAGTACGGCGTCACGTGCACGTTCAGGGGACAGCGCCGACTGTCTCCTGACGAAGTGGCTCGGTACCTCTTCCGCCGTGTCGTGTCATGGGGCCGCAGCAGCAATGTCTTCCTGCGGAACGGCGCCCGCCTGTACCTGGACGTGGGATCGCACCCGGAATACGCAACCCCCGAGTGCGACAACGTGACCGAACTGGTCACCCACGACAAGGCCGGTGAGCGCATTCTCGAAGGTCTGCTGGTCGACGCCGAGCGCCGCCTGCACGAGGAGGGAATCGCGGGCGACGTCTATCTCTTCAAGAACAACACCGATTCCGCCGGAAACTCCTATGGTTGCCACGAAAACTATCTCGTGGCCCGGCACGGGGAGTTCTCCCGGCTCGCGGACATTCTCATTCCGTTCCTGGTGACCCGTCAGCTGCTCTGCGGCGCGGGCAAGGTCCTGCAGACACCGCGCGGGGCCGTCTACTGCGTGAGCCAGCGCGCCGAGCACATCTGGGAAGGCGTCTCCTCGGCGACGACCCGTTCCCGTCCGATCATCAACACCCGCGACGAGCCGCACGCGGACGCCGAGCGCTACCGCCGCCTCCACGTGATCGTCGGCGACTCCAACATGTCCGAGACGACCATGCTGTTGAAGGTCGGCGCCACCGACCTCGTCCTGCGCATGATCGAGGCGGGCACGGTCATGCGCGACCTGACGCTGGAGAACCCGATCCGGGCCATCCGCGAGGTCAGCCACGACATAACCGGCCAGCGCAAGGTGCGGCTGGCGAGCGGCCGTGAGGCGTCGGCGCTGGAGGTCCAGCAGGAGTACTACGAAAAGGCGGTGGACTTCTGCGAGCGGCGCGGTATCCGTACGGGCATGGTCGAGCAGGTCCTCGAATTGTGGGGCCGCACGCTCGAAGCCGTACGGGAGCAGGATCTCGACCGGATCGACACCGAGATCGACTGGGTGATGAAGTACAAGCTCATCGAGCGCTACCGCGCCAAGAACAACATCACCATGTCGCATCCGCGGGTGGCGCAGATAGACCTCGCGTATCACGACATCCACCGCCGCCGGGGCCTTTACTACCTCCTGGAGCGGAAGGGGCAGGCGGCCCGTATCTGCAACGACTTGAAGATCTTCGAAGGCAAGTCGGTGCCGCCGCAGACCACCCGGGCCCGGCTGCGCGGTGACTTCATTCGCCGGGCGCAGGAGCAGCGCCGTGATTTCACGGTGGACTGGGTGCACCTGAAGCTCAACGACCAGGCGCAGCGCACGGTGCTGTGCAAGGACCCGTTCCGTTCCGTGGACGACCGGGTGGAGAAGCTGATCGCCGGGATGTGAGTCCGGTTCGTCACCGTATCCGGTGGGTCACCGGATACGGTGACGGCCGGACGTGGCTGCGCCGGGAGCGCCCGCGCTCCCGGCACATTGCTGTATTACGCCGATGTGTTGCTTATGGAAATGCACCCAGGGTCAGGTCGTAGAGTGGCGGGCATTGCCCACCCACCCCACGACCCCGAGTTGGACTTCATGAACCTCACGAAGAACTCCCGCCGCGTCGCCGCCGCGGCCCTGACCGTGCCCCTCCTGCTGTTCACCGCCGCCTGTGGGTCCGATGACGGCAAGGGCTCGTCGGCCTCCGCGGTCGCCAAGGTGGAGGGGAAGCCCGGGGAGCAGCCCAAGATCACTGTGCCGAAGGACGCCAAGGCGCCCGACAAGGCGGTCACCAAGACGCTGAACGAGGGCAAGGGCGCGGCGGTCAAGAAGGGCGACTACGTCCGGCTGGACTTCGCGGCGCAGACGATGAAGAGCGGCCAGAACCTCGGCAGCACGTGGACCAAGCAGCCCGGTGCGGACGCGAAGGCGCCGCGGATGCAGCTGGTCAGTGAGGTCAGCGACCAGCAGACCCAGCAGCAGCTGCCGCAGAAGGTGCTGGAGGCGGTGGCGGGCCAGAAGGTCGGCAGCCGGTTCGAGGTCGAGGGCACCGCGAAGGCGCTGATCGGCGAGAACCTGAACCCGCAGTCCGGCATCAAGCCGGAGGACGGCCTGGTGTGGGTCGTGGACGTGGTCGCCGCCGGCAAGGCGGACAAGAAGGGCAAGGCCGAGGGCGAGCAGGCGGCGCCCGAAGAGGGGATGCCCGAGGTCAAGGCGGAGGGCGAGAAGGCCGCGACGATCACCGTGCCCAAGGGCGAGAAGGCGCCGTCCGACCTCAAGGAGCAGGTGCTCGTCAAGGGCAAGGGCCCCAAGGTCAAGGCCGGTGACGGGCTGATCGCGCAGTACACGGGCGTGAAGTGGGAGGACGGCAAGAAGTTCGACTCCTCCTGGGACCACGGTGGCGCCACCGCCTTCCAGATCGGCACCGGTGCCGTCGTCAAGGGCTGGGACCAGGCCCTGGTCGGCAAGAACGTCGGCGACCGCGTGGAGATCGTCATCCCGCCGAAGCTGGGCTACGGCGCCAACCCGCAGCATGAGCTGGCGAAGAACACCCTCGTGTTCTCCGTCGACATCGTCGGCACCGTCTGACCACGATCTGCCAGACTGTGCACGTAGCTGTGCAAATTCTTTCGTAGGAGCACTTTCGTGAACATCGACAAGCCCGAGATCGACTTCCCTGAGGGCCCGGTCCCCGCCGACCTGGAGATCGTGGACCTGTGGGAGGGGGACGGGCCGGCCGCCAAGGCCGGGGACTTCGTCAAGGTCCACTATGTCGGGGTCGCCTACAGCTCCGGCGAGGAGTTCGACGCGAGCTGGAACCGTGGCAGGCCGCTGGAGTTCCAGCTCGGCGCCGGCCAGGTCATCTCCGGCTGGGACCGGGGTGTGCAGGGCATGAAGGTCGGCGGTCGTCGCCGGCTGACCATCCCCCCGCACCTGGCATACGGCGACCAGGGCGCCGGTGGCGGCCGCATCGCGCCGGGCGAGACGCTGATCTTCGTCTGTGACCTGATGTCCGTCTGAGACGGACGGCAGCCGGCCGCGGCACAGCGGCGGCCGGCGCGCGCCGAAGGCCCGTGCCACCCGGCACGGGCCTTCACCCTTTGCCGCCCGGCACCCCGGACCCCGGCCACCGGGGCCCCGCCCGTCACCGTCCGGACCCTCGGCTTTGCCGCAGGTCCCGGGAGCGGTACGGTCATCGGTCGGGAGTCCGACAAGAAAGGGCGTCGATGGCCATTGCCAAGGCCGAGCGGCTGATGAATCTGGCGCTGTGCCTTCTGGGTACCCGTCGCCCGCTGACCAAACGTGAACTGCGGTCCTCCATCGAGGCGTACGTGGAGACGTTCGGCACCGGGGACGCCGGTACGGGCAGCGACGACTCCTTCAACCGGATGTTCGAGCGCGACAAGGACGACCTGCGCGAACTGGGCCTGGTCATCGAGACCGTCGAAGGACTGGACGGGGAGACCGGTTACCTCGCCCGCCGCGACAGCAACCGCCTGCCCCCGATCACCCTCGACGCCGCCGAGGCCGCCGCCCTCGGACTCGCCGCCAAGATCTGGCAGCAGGCCCGGCTCGCCGGCGCCGCCAGTGGCGCGCTCCAGAAGCTGCGCGCCGCCGGAATGCCGCTCCAGGACGACGACTCCTTCGAGGCACAGCAGCCGCACAGCGCCCTCGAACCCCGCATCCCCGCCCACGAAGCCGCCTTCGAGCCGCTGATGCTCGCCTGCCGCGACCGCCGGCCCGTCGTCTTCGACTACCGCAAGTCCAACGCCGCCCACCCCGAGCGGCGCCAGGTGGAGCCCTGGATCCTGGAGTGCTGGCGCGGCCACTGGTACCTGGCCGGCTGGGACCGCGAGCGGCAGGCCGAACGGGTCTTCCGGCTCTCCCGCATCACCGGCAAGGTCCGCTCCCGCCAGGGGAAGTTCACCGCCGAGGTACCCGACCACGTCACCGTCCGCGAGACGGTGGAGAGCTGGGCGGGCGAGACCGCCACCGGCACCGCCCGGATCAAGCTCCGTACCGACCACGGCTATCCGCTGCGCGCCCGCGCCCTGAGCATCCGCGAACTGGGCGCCGGCTGGGACGAACTGGAGATTCCGTACGGGCACGGACTCGACGCCTGGCTGGTCGAGTTCGGCCCCGACGTAGTGGTGCTGGAACCCGCCGAACTGCGGGCCGACGTCGTGGACCGGCTGCGCGCCGTGGCCAAGGGCTGAGAGGGACGGGACGCACACTCCATGGCTACGAACGCCATCGACCAGACCCGGCGGATGCTGTCGCTGGTGACGTACCTGCGCGAGCGCCCCGGAGCCCGCGTCTCCGACGTCGCCCGCGCCTTCGGCATCTCCGAAGACGAGCTCATCGGCGACCTCGACGTACTGCCGATGTGCGGTACGAGCTTCCGCGGCGGCGACCTGCTCGACATCGACACCGACGGCGACCGCATCTGGTGGCACAACCCGGACGACGTCGCGGAACCGCTGCGCCTGGCCGCCGACGAGGCCACCGCCCTGCTGGTGGCCGCCCGCGCGGTCGCCACCCTCCCCGGACTGCGCGAGGGCGACCGGCAGGCACTGCTGCGCGCCACCGCCAAGCTGGAGGCCGCGGCGGGCGAGGCGGCCGGCGCCAGCTCCCGGGTGTCGGTCACCTTCGAATCCGAGGGCGGCGTCTTCGCGGACGTCGACCGCGCGATCGCCGAGCGGCGCCGGCTGTGGCTGCGCTACTACTCGCCCGCGCGCGACGAGCTGACCGAGCGCGAGGTCGACCCGATCCGGCTGTTCGCGGTCGGCCACACCTACGTCGAGGCGTGGTGCCGGCTCTCGGAGGCCCGCCGCACCTTCCGGCTCGACCGGGTCGCCGAGATCAGACTGCTGGACGCCCCCGCCGACCCGCCGCCCGTGGAGCTGCGCGACCTGTCCGAGGGGCTGGTGCAGCCGGCGGCCGAGGACCCCGAGGTCGTCATCGAGGTGGGCCCCGGCGGGCGCTGGGTCGCCGAGTACTACCCGCACGACAGCGCCGAGGAACAGCCGGACGGCGGCCTGCGCATCACCCTGCGCACCCCCGACCCCGCCTCGCTGCGGCGGCTCGCGCTGCGCCTGGGCCGGGACGGCCGGATTCTCTCGCCGCAGGCACTCGCCGACAGCGCGCGGCAGGCGTCCCGGCAGGCCCTCGCGGCGTACGGCGAGTAACGCGCGAAGGGGCGGGCGGCAACGATGACGACGACCATGGCGGGCGCGATGACCACGACCCTGACCGGCCCGGTGCTCTTCAAGGCGGCCTGCCCCGACTGCCGCGGCCGCTTCGAGCTGGCCTCGGACGCGCTGCGCCTGGCCATCGGCGGCAGCAGCCGTACGACGTTCTACTCCTTCACCTGCCCGGACTGCGGCAGCGCGGTCCGCAAACCGGCGGGGGAGCGGATCATCGAACTGCTCACCGACGGCGGGGTCCGCACCCTGCGGCTGCACCGCGGCTGACCCCGCCCGGCCCTCGTATCCACCCCGTCGGATATGACCCACTTCTCGTGGGATTCGTCACGTCCACACCCCCGATAGGCTTCGCCCCATGCTCTGGCCCATGATCGCCATCGCCCTCGGCTTCCTCGGCATCGCCGTCCTCGGCGTCCTCGCCGTCCGCGTCTTCGTGGAGGTACGGCGGCTGGCCCGCCAGGTCGGGCAGACCTCGGCGCGCATCCAGCGGGCGGCGGAGGATCTGGAGCGGGCGGCGACGCCGCTGGCCGCGCGGGCCCATGATTCGGTCAGGGACTGATACCGCACCCTGCTGCTACGGGTGTGCGGGCGGTACGCTGCTGTTCGCAGTCCAGACCGCGAGGCGGTGGCGGAAACCCGCGGTACGCACGTCCCTTGCCGCCCGTTCACCGCCGAACGTTACGATCGCTGTCAGCACTAGCACGCCAGTCCGACCCCCACGGCAGGCACCGAAGTAGACGCCGACCCGGCGAGAAGGTAGTCGCACATGCTCAGCAACCTCAGGGCCCCCGAGATCATTCTGATCCTCGTCGTCATTGTGCTGCTGTTCGGCGCGAAGAAGCTCCCGGACATGGCACGTTCGCTCGGCAAGTCGGCCCGCATCCTCAAGAGCGAGGCCAAGGCCATGAAGAAGGAAGGCGGCGACGGCGAGGCCGCCGGCAAGGACGCCTCCTCCGCCGACTCCCAGGCCGCGCCGCGGACGATCCAGGCCGCCCCGGGCGACGTGAACAGCTCGCGCCCCGTCGCCGAGCCGAACCGCACCACCCAGAGCTGACCGGAGCCGACCCAGCTCCGCCGGCCCGGTCGGCCGGTGGCGGCTGATTGCACGAGACGAGGACGTGGGTTGCTCAAGTCTGCCCGCAAACAGGAGAAGGACCCCGAGGGGCGGATGCCGCTCGCGGAGCACCTGCGTGAGCTGCGCAACCGGCTGCTGAAGTCGGTCCTTGCGATCGGCGTGGTCACCGCCGTGGCCATGCTCTATTACAAGGACATCGCCCACTTCATCACCGGCCCGGTCATCGAGAGCGTCGGCTGCCCGCGCGGCACGCCCGCCGGCACCCCGCCCGGCCACCCCTGCGCGCAGATCACGGCACAGGGCATGCTGGCGCCCTTCACGATCCTGCTCAAGGTGTCGCTCACCACGGGCGTCGTCATCGCCAGCCCGGTCTGGCTGTACCAGCTGTGGGCGTTCCTCGCGCCCGGCCTGCACAACACCGAGAAGAAGTACGCGCTCAGCTTCGTGGCGGCGGGCGTCCCGCTGTTCCTCGGCGGCGCCTACCTCGCGTACGCGGTGCTGCCCACCACGGCCGCCGCGCTGGTCGGTCTGACACCCAGCGAGTGGTCCAACCTCTTCCCCGCGGACGAGTTCCTGGACATCGTCACGCGGATGGTCGTCGTCTTCGGCCTGGCCTTCGAGCTGCCCCTGCTGCTCATCCTGCTGAACTTCGGCGGAGTGATCACCGGGCGCCGGGTGCTGAGCTGGTGGCGCTTCATGGTGCTGGGCATCACGATCTTCTCCGCGCTCGCCACGCCCACCGGTGACCCGCTGACCATGGGCCTGCTCGCGGCCCCGATCGTGCTCCTGTACTTCGGCGCCGTAGGTGTGTGCCTGTTCAACGACCGCCGCCGCCGGCGCGCCAACCCGGACCGCGAACTGGACGACGACGAGGCGTCACAGCTCGACCTGACCCCCGAGAGCATCGACGGCCTCGACCCGGCCACCGGTCACCGGATGCTCCCGGAACAGTCCACCGGTGACACACCGCCCCGCCGCAACGGCTACGACGACGCGACGTAAGAACACTTCGGCCACGAGGCCGAGCCGACGAGAACGAGCCCCGCAGGCGTGACTGCGGGGCTCGTCCTCGTCGGGGCCGCCTCGCGTGGCTTCTCGCTCCGCGCGGCCTCTTCGCTCCGTGTGGCCTCTTCGTCTCGCGCCGCCTCGCGCGACCCCACCGCCCCGCGCGCCCGCTTCGCCCGGCGTGGCCCCTCGTCTCGCGTCGCCTCGCGCGGCCTCACCGCCTCGCACCGCCCCGCGTGGTCCCTCCGTCTTGCACCCGCCCCGCATGGTCCCTCTCCGCCTCGCACCGCCCCGCGTGGTCCCTCCGCCTCGCACCGCCCCGCGTGGTCCCTCCGCCCCGCACCCGCCCCGCGTGGTCCCTCCGCCTCGCACCGCCCCGCATGGTCCCTCCGCCCCGCGCCGCCCCGTGCGACCCCACCGCCTCGTGCGGACC
>NZ_JBHWHY010000056.1:0-26048 GCF_042732265.1 Streptomyces sp. NPDC059788
GCCCGTACGGAATCTCCGTACGGGCCCCGGCGCGTTCGCGTCCCTCCCCTACGGCCGCCGCACCTCGAACTGGAAGCACCCGTACTCCAGCGCGCGGACGTGCACCAACGCCACGTCCGGCTGCGCGAACGCCTCCGCGAAGGCCGCGTCGAACCCGGCGCCCGCGTCCTCAGGGATCTCGAAGAACCGCCCGCCGACGATGTGCCCGTCCGCGTCGTAACGCCGCAGCGTCCGCAGGGCCCCCGGCCGCGCGAAGGGGTATCCAGGGCGGCTGGCCTCCGGCCCGCCGCACTCCCCGGCATGAATGAACACCGGCCCGCACTCGTCGTAAGCCCCCGGCCGGGCCCAGCTCTCCTCGGCCCACCGCCGCAGCGGCGCATACGAGACGAGCGCGACCCGCTCGCCTTCCTCGATACCCCGCAGACAGCACCGCAGCGGGCTGCCCACACTGTCCACGTGATCGCTCGCACCCCCGGCGGCGAACGGCTCCACGGCCCGCCCGGAGTCGTCCGAGACGCGCAGTTCCTTGAGGGCCGCTTCGGGGATGGGGAGAGGTGTGTACGTCGTCATAAGTACAGGGTGGACAGGCATCCGGCCCGTTTCCGGCGGAAATCGGACGCCGAGCTGACGCGGGTCTACGGCAGCTTCGGCGGATACGGTTTGAACCGTGTGGTGTCGACGGCGAACGAGAACGGTTCGGGCAGCGGCACCGGGTCGCCGAACCGGTAGGGGTCCACCCGGCGGTAGGTCAGGTGGTCCGGCTCCGAGTACAGCTCGATCATGCATTCGTTGGGGTCGATGAGGAGGTAGAGCGGGATGCGGCTCATCGCGTACCAGAAGCGCTTCTTGGTGTAGTCGCTGTCCCGGTCCGAGGAGACGACTTCCACGACGAGGTCGACGCGGTCGGCGGGGAGGGGGTTCGGGTTGCCGCGGACGGCTTCCTCGGTGGTGATCGTGAGATCGGCCTTGGGCTCGAAACTGGAAATTTCCGAGATGAGCGCCTGCTCGGGCAGCACCATCCTCCCCTCGCCGATCATCTGCGCGGTGAGCAGGGCAACGATGTAGTTGTGGAACGGTGCTGCCGACGCCTGCATAACGATCTTTCCGTCGATGAGCTCGATCTTGAGCTGGTCCAGCTCGGGGATCTTCTCCAGAAAGCGCAGCAGCTCGTGGCCCTTCTCGGCCCGCATGATGTCCTCAACAGTGTCGTGATGCATCAGGGTCATCGCGGCGCCTCCTTTCAGCCGGAGCGTAAGGCCGGCGTCCGCCCGGAAATCCACGATATCCATCGATGCCCACGATCGGGTGATCACCCGCCGCGTGGAAGGATGGGAAAAAGTCCGAAGCGAAGGAGATGAACGGGTGCCTGGCACGAATCTGACCCGCGACGAGGCGCAGCGGCGGGCGCGGCTGCTGAGCGTGGACGCGTACGAGATCGATCTGGACCTCTCCGGCGCGCAGGAGGCGGGCGAGGGCGGCACCTACCGGTCGGTGACGACGGTGCGGTTCGACGCCGCCGAGGCGGGTGCGGAATCGTTCATCGACCTGGTGGCGCCGACCGTGCACGAGGTGGTGCTCAACGGTGCGTCCCTGGACCCGGGCACGGTGTTCCGGGACTCCCGGATCGCGCTGCCGGGGCTGCTGGCGGGCCGTAACGAGCTGAAGGTCGTCGCGGACTGCGCGTACACCAACACCGGCGAGGGCCTGCACCGCTTCGTCGACCCCGTCGACCAGCAGGCGTACCTCTACACGCAGTTCGAGGTGCCGGACGCCCGCCGGGTGTTCGCCAGCTTCGAGCAGCCCGACCTGAAGGCGACGTTCACCTTCACCGTCAAGGCCCCCGAGGGGTGGACGGTGATCTCGAACTCGCCGGCGCCCGAGCCGCGGGACAACGTGTGGCGGTTCGAGACGACGCAGCGGATCTCCACCTACATCACCGCGCTGATCGCCGGCCCGTACCACAGCGTGCACAGCACCTGGGAGGGCGAAGGGCGCTCGGTGCCGCTGGGCATCTACTGCCGTCCGTCGCTGGCCGAGTACCTGGACGCGGACGCGATCTTCGAGGTCACCCGGCAGGGCTTCGACTGGTTCGAGGAGAAGTTCGACTACGCGTACCCGTTCGCCAAGTACGACCAGCTCTTCGTGCCGGAGTTCAACGCCGGCGCGATGGAGAACGCGGGCGCGGTGACCATCCGCGACCAGTACGTCTTCCGCTCGAAGGTGACCGACGCCGCGTACGAGGCGCGCGCCGAGACGATCCTGCACGAGCTGGCGCACATGTGGTTCGGCGACCTGGTCACCATGGAGTGGTGGAACGACCTGTGGCTGAACGAGTCGTTCGCCACCTACACCTCCATCGCCTGCCAGGCACACGCGCCGGGCAGCCGCTGGCCGCACGCCTGGACCACGTTCGCCAACTCGATGAAGACCTGGGCGTACCGGCAGGACCAGCTGCCCTCCACGCACCCGATCATGGCCGAGATCCGCGACCTGGACGACGTGCTCGTCAACTTCGACGGCATCACCTACGCCAAGGGCGCGTCCGTCCTCAAGCAGCTCGTCGCCTACGTCGGCATGGACGAGTTCTTCCAGGGCGTCCAGGCGTACTTCAAGGCGCACGCCTTCAAGAACACCCGCCTGTCCGACCTGCTCGGCGCGCTGGAGGAGACCAGCGGCCGGGACCTGAAGACCTGGTCGAAGGCGTGGCTGGAGACGGCCGGCATCAACATCCTGCGCCCGGAGCTCCAGCTCGCCGAGGACGGCACGATCGCCTCCTTCGCCGTACGCCAGGAGGCCCCCGCGCTGCCGGCCGGCGCCAAGGGCGAGCCGGTGCTGCGCCCGCACCGCATCGCCATCGGCTGCTACGACCTCAAGGACGGCAAGCTCGTCCGTACGAACCGGATCGAGCTGGACGTGGACGGCGAGCGCACCGAGGTGCCGTTCCCCGAGAACACGCCCCGCCCGGCCGTCATCCTCCTCAACGACGACGACCTGTCGTACGCGAAGGTCCGGCTGGACGAGGACTCGCTGCGCGTCGTCACCGAGCACCTGGGCGACTTCACCGAGTCGCTGCCGCGCGCGCTGAGCTGGGCCTCGGCGTGGGACATGACGCGCGACGGCGAGCTGCCCACCCGCGAGTACCTGGAGCTGGTGCTGTCGGGCATCACCAAGGAGTCCGACATCGGCGTCGTGCAGTCGCTGCACCGGCAGGTGAAGCTGGCGCTCGACCTGTACGCGGCTCCGGCCTGGCGCGAGACCGGCCTGGCCAAGTGGACCGAGGCCACGCTGGAGCAGCTGCGGGCCGCGGCCCCCGGCAGCGACCACCAGCTCGCCTGGGCCCGCGCGTTCGCCGCCGCGGCCCGTACCGACGCACAGCTGGACCTGCTCCAGGGCCTGCTGGACGGCACGCAGGAGATCTCCGGCCTGGCCGTGGACACCGAGCTGCGCTGGGCGCTGGTGGAGCGGCTGGCCGCGACCGGCCGCGCCGACGAGAAGACCATCGAGGCGGAGCTGGAGCGCGACCGCACCTCGGCGGGCCAGCGGCACGCCGCGGCGGCGCGGGCGTCCCGGCCCACCGCCGAGGCGAAGGCGGAGGCGTGGGCCTCGGTCGTCGAGAGCGACAAGCTGCCCAACGCGGTGCAGGAGGCCGTGATCGGCGGCTTCGTCCAGACCGACCAGCGGGAGCTGCTGGCCCCGTACGCGCAGAAGTACTTCGCCGCGGTCAAGGACGTCTGGGACAGCCGCAGCCACGAGATGGCGCAGCAGATCGCGGTCGGCATGTACCCGTCCCTCCAGGTCTCCGAGGCGACCTTGGAGGCCACCGACGCCTGGCTCGCCTCGGCCGAGCCGAGCGCGGCCCTGCGCCGCCTGGTGACGGAGTCCCGCTCCGGCGTCGAGCGCGCACTGAAGGCACAGCGGGCGGACGGGGCGGCCGCGTAGCCGTACGGCCCCGGCATGGGTGACGCCCGGCGGACGGCGCGCGACGCGCTGCCGTCTGCCGGGCGGGCCGGCCGGCTGCCGGGCCCCGCTCCCCTCCCGCGGGCCCCGTCGCCGGGTGGGCTCAGTCGTTCAGCTCGTCGAAGCGGCGTACCAGTTCGGCGCGGCCCTCGTCGGTGAGGTCGCCGTGCAGGCGCATCCGGGCGAGGCCGCCGTCGGGGAAGACGTCCAGCCGTACGTGCGTGGCGGTGACCGGGCGCGGGAGCGCGAAGCGGTGCGGGGTGTCGGGCTGGAGCTTCGTCCGCGGCAGGATCTCGGACCAGGACGCGTCGTCGGCCGGGTCGGCGGTCCGCGCGTCGCATCCGTAGAGGGCCGCCCAGCCCGCCGAATTGCCCTTCAGGTACGCGGTGTCGATCTCGACGGCGCGTATCTCGCCCTGCGCGGCGAGGCGGAACCGTACCCAGTCGTTGGTGTCGCGGACCCGGCGGCGGCGGTTCTCCCAGCCGTCGTCCATCTTGCGGGACAGGTCGGGCTGGATGATCTGCGCGGGCGAGGAGTAGAAGCGGTCGGAGGCGTCCTCGACGACACCGCCGTTCATGACGGACGCCAGGTCGACGGTGCCCAGCACGTCCAGCCACGCCGGGTCGGGCACGACCTCGCCGTGCACCCGCAGCCGGGCGACGCCGCCGTCGGGGTGCTGCTTGAGGCGCAGGTGGGTGAAGCGGCGTTCGGCGCTCACCGCGAAGCCGTTGGCGGCGTGGCCGCGGACGGGCGTACGGGGGACGATCTCCTCCCACTTCACGTCGCCGGCGAGCAGGTCCTCGGGGCTCGGGCTGCCGGCCACGGAGGTGGCCTCGACGGTGATCTGCTGCGGATAGTTGCCGCGGAAGTGGGCGGTGTCGACGACGACGCCGCGGATGACGCCCGGGGCGGCCAGGCGGATCAGCGCCCAGTCGTGCTCGTCGTCGGCGGGGAAGGGGTGCGTGCCGTCGGCCCCGCGCCGCCGCCGGGTCTCCCAGCCGTCCATGATCTTGCCCTTGTGGCCGAAGCGCTCCGGGTCGAAGACCGCGGGGCCGGGCTTCAGCAGGTTCTCGCGCTCGGCGAAGAACTCGTCGTTCGCGGCGATCACACCGGCGCCGAAGCGGCGGTCGGCGAGGTCGACGAGCGAGGTGAAGGGGAAGTCCCCGCCGCGGTAGTCCGCGTACGGATCGCCGCCGCCGTACGGAGCGGCGTCGTTGGCGTGCGGGTCGGTGGAGGAGGCAACGGCCGGGGTGGTGGTCATCTCTGCCCTTCGGTGAGGGGGTGACGCGGACTCCTCGACGATTGCAGGGACGTTTACTCCAGGTCTATCGAAAGTTTCTGGAGGTTAGGTTCAGAAAAACTGAATGCTTCCGCAGGGTGGTCACCGGTCGTCGTCGGCTGCCCCGTCGGGCCGTACGGCCAGGCCCTCGGCCACCCGCCGGAGCGCCGCCAGCACCCGGGCCGGCCCCGGCGCCCCCTCCGCACCGCGCCGCGCCGCCGCCACGACATGCCGCCGCGGCTGGTCGGCCCGCAGCACCCGCACCGCCACCCCGGACCGCGCCGCGGTACCGCCGCCGCGCCCCGGCCCGCCCCGGCCCCGTACGCCCGACATCGCCATCCGGGGCACCAGCGCCACCCCCATGCCCGCGCCGACCATGGCCAGGATCGCGTCCCAGTCGGCGGCGGCGTGCGCCCGCTCCGGCACGAAACCGGCGTGCTCGCACGCGGTGGTGGTGATCTGCGACCAGGGCCCGCTGCTCCCGAAGATCCACCGCTCGTCCGCCAGGTCGGCCAGCCGCAGCCCCGGCTCGTCCGCCAGCGGGTGCCCGGCGGGCAGCGCCACGTCCAGCGGGTCGGCGAGCAGCGAGAGCCGGGTGAACTTCGGGTCACGCGGCGTCGGCGCGTGCGCGGCGAGCGAGAGGGCCAGGTCGACACTGCCCTCGGCGAGCAGTTCGTACGCCTCGGCCGCCTCCGCCTCCCGTACGGACACGTGGAGCCCGGGGTGCGAGTGGCGCAGCTCCCGTACGGCGGGGACCACCAGCGCGGGGATCGACGTGGAGAACGCGCCGACCCGCACCTCCCCCGCCTCGCCCTGGAGGTAGCCGAGCAATTCGGCGTCCGCGCGCTCCAGTTGCGCGAAGACGGCCTCGGCGTGCCGCAGGACGAGGTGCGCGGCGTCCGTCAGGCGTACGCGCCGGCCGTGCGCCTCCAGGAGCGTCACCCCGAGCTGCCTGGCCAGCCCGGTCAGCTGCTGCGAGACCGCCGAGGGCGTCAGGTGCAGCGCCTCGGCGGCAGCGGTGACCGTGCCCAGCTCATGGAGGGTGCGCAGGATACGCAGCTTCTTGATGTCCCAGTCGGCCATGCGGGCAGCGTACGCATCAGCCGGCCGGGGAACGGCGCCGTCCGGCGGGCCTCGCGGGCCGCCGAGGGTCCTCCCTAGCCCCGCGCCGCCCGGCGGGCCTCGCGGGCCGCCAGCCGCTCGTCGAACTTGCGCGCCTGGTCGTCCAGGCCGCCCATGAACAGCCCCAGCTCCTCCTGGGCCCGCAGCCCGGCCGGGCCAAGGCCGCCGATTTCCAGGACCTTCAGGTAGCGCAGCACCGGCTGGAGGACGTCGTCGTGGTGGATGCGCAGGTTGTAGATCCCGCCGATCGCCATCCGGGCCGCGGCGCGCTCGAAGCCGGGCATGCCGTGGCCCGGCATGCGGAAGCCGGTGACCACGTCCCGTACGGAGCACATGGTCTGGTCGGGCGCGAGCTCGAAGGCCGCGGCGAGCAGGTTCCGGTAGAAGACCATGTGCAGGTTCTCGTCGGTGGCGATGCGGGCCAGCATCCGGTCGCAGACCGGGTCGCCGGAGTGGTGGCCGGTGTTGCGGTGCGAGATGCGGGTCGCCAGTTCCTGGAAGGCGACGTAGGCGATGGAGTGCAGCATGCTGTGCGCGTTGTCGGACTCGAAGCCCGCCGACATGTGCGCCATGCGGAACCGCTCCAGCTCGACCGGGTCCACGGCCCGGCTGGTGAGCAGGTAGTCCCGCATGACGATGCCGTGCCGCCCCTCCTCCGCCGTCCAGCGGTGCACCCAGGTGCCCCAGGCGCCGTCGCGCCCGAAGAGGGTGGCGATCTCGTGGTGGTAACTGGGCAGGTTGTCCTCGGTCAGCAGGTTGACCACCAGGGCGATCCGCCCTATGTCGGTGACCTTGGACTGCTCGGGAGCCCACGCTTCGCCACCCATGACGCCGTCGAAGTCACGGCCGTCGCTCCAGGGCACGTACTCGTGCGGCATCCACTCCTTGGCGGCCTTCAGGTGCCGGTTGAGCTCCTTGTCGACGACCTCTTCGAGGGCGTACAGCAGCCGGGTGTCGCTCCATGCGGCGTGGCCGCGCTCTCCGGCATGACGGTCGGGGGCGATGGTCACGGGGACTCCTGGGGACGGGGGGTACCTACGGCTCCGTAGGTTACGCCATCGTAGGTTAGGCCCAGGTGAAAACAACCCATCGGCGGAATCCCGGCCTCCGGGGGCGGCGCAGGGCATTGACGTACCACGCAAAAGAGGGCGCCCGCCGGTTCTCACGAACCTGCGGGCGCCCTCGAAGAGGCGTGGGACGAGCCCTGGATCAGCCCTTGGGCTGCTTGCGGGACTTGTCACCGGCCATGACCAGTCCGGCGATGACCAGGAAGAGGACGATGGGAGCGGCGACATAGAGGCCGAGCGTCTGGACGACACTCAGGCCCGGACCCGGGTCGTCACCATCGTCGCGGGTGAGCGCGAACGCGGGGGACGACATCAGCAGCATCAGCGCGGTGCCGGCCGTGATGGTTCCGGCGCGCAGGGCGTTCTTCTTGACCAGATTGCTCACAAGGTCAACGTATCGGACGCCTTTCACCCTCGCGCGCCCGGGGTCGCCTAATGGCTGACTCGACGGCTCCGGGGCCAGGTCAAGACCGGGACCGGGCCGACAGGGCCAGGTCAGGGCCGGACCGGGCCGGGACAGGGCCAGGTCAGGGCCGGGACCGGTGGGCCGTCACCGGTTTCAGGTGCGGGGCGGCGCGCGACGCGAGGACCCGTACGCGTACGGCGTCGGCGGTCACCGGCGCGGGCAGCGCCAGGATGCGGCGATGGCCGACGGTCGTCCCCCCGGCGATCCGCCGCCACGTCCCGCCGGACCGCGCCTCGACGGCGAACCGTTCCACCCGCTGGCCGTACCGCAGGTCCTCGCCGAGCCCGACCCGGTCGAACGTGACGCCTTCCGGCCGCGCGGCCGGGACCCGGCCGCCCTCCAGGAGGTCACGGCCGTACGTCTCCCGCACGGCCCGCCCGAAGCCGGTGAGCGCGGCCACGTCCGCCGCTTCGATCCGGCCGCCGCGCCCCGGCGGCACGTTGAGCAGCAGCGACGCGTTGCGGCCCACGCTCTTCTCGTACAGCTCCAGCAGCCGGGCGGGCGCCTTGGGCCGCTCCCATGGGTGGTGGAACCAGCCCGGCCGGATCGAGACGTCCGCCTCCGCCGGATACCACTGGAGGTACCTGGTGGTGGGCGCGAGGAGCTTGGCGCGGGAGCCGATGTCGGCGTCGGTGGAGTCGTTGGGCAGGCCGCCGGACAACACCGACCGGGGATCGACGGCGGACGGGGTCACGCTCCACTCCGTCTCGCGCGCCACGCCCTTCTCGTTGCCGACCCAGCGCACCCCCTGCGGCCCCTGGAAGACGACGGTGCGCGGCGAGAGGCGGCGGATCGTCTCGAACCACTGGCGCACCCCGTACTTCTGGGTGATACCGGCGTCCGCCCAAGGGTTCGCGCCGTCCAGCCACAGTTCCTCGATCGGACCGTACTGGGTCAGCAGTTCGTAGACCTGGTTGAGGTAGTAGGCGTCGTAGTCGTCGGCGCGGACGGTGAAGGAGGGCAGGCGGCCGTCGCGTACGGCGTCGGCGCGGTCGTCGCCGGGGACGAGGGCGGGGAGGGTGCGCTCGGTGACCGCGCTGCCGTTGCCGAAGCGGCCCAGCCCGGCCGGAGCCCGGCCGCGGTCCTCCAGGGCGACCCGCTCGGGCAGGCTCAGCGGCCTGCCCTCGGACTGCTTGCGCCGGATCTCCTCGACCCAGCGCGCGTGCCAGGCGTGCGGCAGTTCGGCGCCGTCGGACGGGGAGAGGTAGAGGCCGACCTTGAGCCCGGCCTCGCGGGCGGCCCGCACGTACGCGCCGACGACGTCCGGCTTCCCCGGACTGGCCAGGACGGTGTGCGGGGTGTAGCGGCTGGGATAGAGCACGAAGCCGTCGTGGTGCTTGACGGTGAGCATGACCTGCTCGGCGCCCGCCGCCCGGTACGCGCGCATCCACTGGCCGGCATCGACGCGCGGCGGCGCGAACCACTTCGGGTCCTCGGTCCCGGAGCCCCATTCGCGGCCGGTGAAGGTGTTCATGCCGAAGTGCGTGAACGCGGTGACCTCCCGCTCCTGCCAGGCGCGCTGGGCCGCCGTCGGCACGGTGTTGGCGGCCTTCCCGATGACCCGGGCCGGGGTGTCGCACGGCTCGACGGTCATCTGGGAGGCGGGGCGTACGGGGCCGTGGCAGGCGCTCGCGGCGGCAGTCCGGTGGACGGACGCGAGGTGACCGGCCGGGGTGGGCCGCCCGCCGGCAGCCGAGGCCTGGGGCGGGGCAAGCGGGGCCCATGGAGCGAGGGCGGCGGTGACGGTGAGCGCGAAGACGGTGCGCAGGCGGGCGCGCGGGCCTCTTCCTGCCATGGTTCCCTCCAACTCCCCGACCTCGATTGGTCGGATCTCTGGATGGCGTCCACGGCATGGTGCCGTACGGCAGGAGCGACCGGAAGACCGGCGCAAGCAGCCCGCCCTTCCGTCCGCACCCGCCCCATCTACCGCCGCAGCGTGCGCAGTTCGCTCATCAGCGTGTGCAGCCGGGGGGACGCGGCGATCTCCTCCAAGGACAGCGGGCGCCCTTGCGGATTGGTGACCGGCAGTCGCCAGTTCGGATATTCGTCCCATGTCCCCGGGAGGTTCTGCGGGCGCCGGTCCCCCACCGCGTCCGGCAGCCACACCCCGATCATGCGGGCGGGCGTGCGCAGCAGATAGCGGTGCAGTGCCCTGACCGCCGCCTCCTCACTGCCCCGCCCCTCCGGCAGCAGCCCCAGCCGGTGCAGCAACTCCAGCCACTCACCGACCTCGACCGCCTCCGCCGCCCGCTCCTCCTGGAGCGGGCGGTCCAGCAGCCCGAGGCCGTGGCGGAGTTCGGCGTGCTGCCCGGTCAGCCTGGCCGCCGTACTGGGCAGGTCATGGGTGGTGACGGTGGCCAGGCAGTCCGCACGCCAGGTCTCGGGCGGCAGCGGCCGTGCCACCGCCTTGCTGTAGTCGCGCTCGAACCACAGCACGGACGTGCCGAGCACGCCCCGCCCGGCCAGCTCCGTACGCACCACCGGCTCGACCGTCCCGAGGTCCTCGCCGATGACGGTGGCGCCCGCGCGGTGCGCCTCCAGGGCGAGGACGGAGAGCATCGCCTCGGCGTCGTACCGCACGTACGCGCCCTCCGTCGGCGGCCGGCCCTCCGGCACCCACCACAGCCGGAACAGGCCCATGACGTGGTCGATGCGCAGGGCGCCCGCGTGCCGCAGCATGCCGCGCAGCAGTCCGCGGAACGGGGCGTAGCCGCGGTCGGCCAGCGCGTCCGGCCGCCAGGGCGGCAGGCCCCAGTCCTGGCCGCGCGAGTTGAAGGCGTCGGGCGGCGCGCCGACGGACATGCCGGCCGCGAAGGCGTCCTGCTGCGCCCAGGTGTCGGAGCCGGAGGGGTGGACGCCGACGGCCAGGTCGTGCACCAGCCCGATGCCCATCCCGGCCTCGCGCGCGGCGCGCTGGGCGGCGGCGAGCTGCTGATCGGTGAACCACGCGAGCCGGCAGTGGAAGTCGATCCGGTCCAGCAGGGAGCTGCGCATCCGGGCCGTACGGGCGGAGCGCGGGTCGTCCAGGCCGGCGGGCCAGCCGCGCCAGTCGGACCCGTACCGCTCGGCCAGCGCGCACCAGGTGGCGTGGTCCTCCAGGCTCGTGCCCTGCTCGGCGAGGAAGTCGCAGTAGGCGGCGCGGCGGCCGGGGCTCAGCGGCACCTTCCAGAGCAGTTCCAGCGCTTCCCTCTTCAGTTCCCACACGGCGTCCCGGTCGATCAGCGCACCCTTGCGCAGCACCGATTCGCGCAGCTTGTGGGCCCGTACGAGCAGCGCGTCGACCCGGCCGCGGGCGTGGCCTTCGAGGTAGCCGAACTCGGGGACGTCCTCGATGCGCAGGTGGACGGGGTCGGGGAAGCGGCGGGAGGAGGGGCGGTACGGGGAGGGGTCGGTGGGCGCTCCCGGCACGGCCGCGTGCAGCGGGTTGATCTGCACGAACCCGGCGCCGAGCGCGTGCCCGGACCAGGCGGCCAGGTCGGCGAGGTCGCCCAGGTCCCCCATGCCCCAGGAGCGGCCGGAGAGCAGGGAGTAGAGCTGCACCATGAAGCCGTGGGTGCGGCCGGGCGGCGCGGGCATCCGGTCGGGGGCGACGATCAGGTGGGCGCGGGCGGAACGGCCGTCGGGCGTGTGCGCGCGCAGGGTGTGGATGCCCAGGGGGAGGCGGCCCACATGGCCGCCGGGGCCTCGGGCAGGGGTACGGGGTTCCTGCGCGGCCTCCGGTCGCCCTCCGGGGTCCGGCCCCCAGTCGAGCACCTCGCCCGACTCGGTCTCCACCCGCAGGGCGGTGCCCTCGGGCAGGCGGGACAGCTTCGGGGGGCGGCCCGGGCGCACCACGACGGTGGGCGGCAGCAGGGCCCGGCCGGCGCCGTGGTCGTACGCCTCCAGTGCGGCGCGTACGGCGTGCGGGGTCGAGGCGTCGACTCCGAGCGCGGCGAGGACGGCGACGACGGTGTCGTCTGCGACGTGTTCGGTGCGTCCCGGCGCGGGCTCATAGGACGTGCACACGCCGTGCAGACCGGCGAGCCGCGGTCGGCCCATCAGACCTCCATGGACTCCGTGCCCAGGCCGGCCGCGGTGGGCTCGCTGGTCAGCGGCAGCTCGGCGGCGATCGGGGACTCGCTGGTGAGCGGGGCGGCGTCGGCGAGCGGGGGCTCGCTGGTCAGGGGCGGTTCGCAGAAGCAGAGCGAGCCGGAGCCGTCCAGACCGGAGTCGGGGTCGGACACCCCGTCGAACAGATCGGGCTCGACGGGCTTGTCCGGCTGGGTTTTCTCCGGCTCCGAGGGTTTGACGCGCTCTGCCGGGTACTCGGGGGCGGACGACAGAGCGTCGAGAAGAAGCTGAGCGGACGCGGCCACGGAGGGCCTCCCGTTCGTCGGTAGTGGGACACGACCTGCCCTACCCACTCCGGGCGGTCGCAGACGTACCCATTCAACCAACGTGGCCCAGGTCACACATCCCTCGTGCAGGCGATTTGCCGGTGGCGGGCGGATGACGGCGCAGGGATGCCGACCGGACGGGCGTTCCGGAGGAAGTCCTTCGGGGTGGCGGTGACCCCTGCGTCCCCGGGTGAGGCGTGGTGCGCGGCAGAGCGCCCGGCCGCCCGGCACTCCCCCGACGCGCCCGAAGACCCGCCCCCGGAACACGCCGCGACACGCCGGTCACACAGGGCAAACCCGGCACTTCGCCTACTGCCGTTGACACCCTCACCGCTGAGTGGTGGGCTCACTGCCGAAGGCTTGTCCGGCGGGGTTCCACGGGGTACGAGGCCCCCGCCGCGGCAGCCGACTCAGGGGCGCGCGGCCGCGGGGCGGCCGGGCAGCGGTCCACCGGTGCGGCACCGGTCGGCCGGTGCGCAGGAATACGGGGACTGAGGAGAGACCGTGCGAATCCGGAGCGGCGTTCGAAACGCCGGATGGATCGGCAGGCAGGGCGAGGGGACCGGCGGCACGTTCCGGGCCGGGGACGGGAGCGGGACCGCAAGCGGTGCCGGGAGCGGGAGTACACCTCCGGGTGACGCCCGGAACATCCGTACGCACCCGGACCCGACCGGGGACACCGACGCCCACCTGACCGGACCCACCAGCATCGGCACCGGCAGCATCGGCCGCTTCGGCGCCGTACGGGCCGGGGCCCGCGCGCGGGTCGCCGGGGCCACCGCCCTCGCCGCCGCCGTCATCGGCGGGCTGCTCGGGGGCACCGCCCCCGCCCAGGCGGCCCCTGCCGACCCGGCCGTCGGCACTCCCGACCTGCCCGGCCAGTCCGACGGGAGCGGCGGCACCGGCCGGACCGTCGCCGCCGGGCAGCCGCCCGCCGTGTGGCCGCGCCCGCAGTCGATGCGGTCGCTCGGCGCGTCCGTACCGCTGGGCGACGAGGCCACGCTCGTCGCCGCGCCGGACTCCGATCCGTACGCCCTGGACGCGCTGCGCACCCTGCTGAGCGGCGCCGGGGTCCGTACGGTCCACGAGGCCGCCCCGGGGCAGGCGCTGCCGGGCAAGGGCCCGGTGTTCCGCGTCGGCGGCCCGGACGCGGAGTCCGCGCTACGCGCCCTGCGGGCACCCGGCCGCGGGGACCTGCCCGCCGGCGGGTACCGCCTCGCGGTCGGCGAGGCCTCGGGCCGGGACACCGTCGCGCTGGACGGCGTCGGCCCGGACGGCCTCTTCCACGCGGTGCAGACGCTGCGGCAGCTGATCGTGGAACGCGCCGAGGACGACGGCAAGGGCACCGCCGACGGCTCGGGCAGCGGCTCGGGCTCCGGCTCCGGCAAGAAGGGCGCCGGCGGCGGCAAGGAACTCGCCTCCGTGGCCGTACGCGACTGGCCGGGCACCACCGTCCGCGGCATGACCGAGGGCTTCTTCGGCCGCCCCTGGACCCGCGCACAGCGCCTGGCCCAGCTGGACTTCCTGGGCCGTACGAAGCAGAACCGCTACCTCTACGCACCCGGCGACGACCCGTACCGCCAGTTCCGGTGGCGCGATCCCTACCCGGCCGCGCAGCGCGACGACTTCCGCGCGCTCGCCGAGCGGGCCCGCGCCAACCACGTGACGCTGGGCTGGGCCGTCTCCCCCGGCCAGGCCATGTGCATGTCCTCCGAGGACGACCTGAAGGCGCTGCGCCGCAAGGTGGACGCGATGTGGGCGCTGGGCGTGCGCGCCTTCCAGCTCCAGTTCCAGGACGTCAGCTACAGCGAGTGGCACTGCGACGCGGACGCCGACGCCTTCGGTTCCGGACCCGAGGCCGCCGCCAAGGCGCACGCCAAGGTGGCGGACGCGCTCGCCGACCACCTCGCCAAGGCTCACCCCGAGGCGGCGCCGCTCACGCTCATGCCGACCGAGTACTACCAGGACGGCTCGACCGCCTACCGCAAGGCGCTCGCCGCGGCGCTGTCCGAGCGGGTCGAGGTGGCGTGGACCGGCGTCGGGGTCGTGCCCCGTACCATCACCGGCGGCGAACTGGCCGAGGCCCGCGAGGTGTTCGGCCACCGGATGGTCACGATGGACAACTACCCGGTCAACGACTACGCGCAGGACCGTATCTTCCTCGGCCCCTACACGGGCCGCGAACCCGCCGTCGCCACCGGCTCCAGCGCGCTGCTGGCCAACGCCATGGCCCAGCCCACCGCGTCCCGCGTCGCGCTGTTCACCGCGGCCGACTACGCGTGGAACCCGCGCGGCTACCGCCCCGGCGCCTCCTGGCAGGCCGCCGTCGACGACCTCGCCGGCGGCGACGCCGCCTCCCGCGCCGCCCTGCACGCCCTGGCCGGCAACGACGCCTCCTCGGTCCTGGGCACCGACGAGTCCGCGTACCTCAAGCCCCTGATCGAGGCGTTCTGGAAGACCCGCGCCGCCGCCACCAACAGCGGCGGCCGGGACGACGACGAGCGCTACGCCAAGGCCGCCGCCCGGCTGCGGGCCGCGTTCCACACGATGAGCGGCGCACCGGAGCGCCTCGCCCCCGGTCTCGCCAACGAAGTGCGGCCCTGGGCCCGCCAGTTGGCGCGGTACGGCTCGGCGGGCGAACGTGCCGTGGACATGCTGGTGGCGCAGGCCCGCGGGGACGGCTCCGCCGCCTGGACCGCGCAGCGTGCCGTCCAGGACCTGCGCAAGAAGATCAAGAAGAGTCCGGCGACGGTCGGAAAGGGCGTTCTGGGGCCCTTCCTCGACCGCGCGATGACCGAGTCCGACGCATGGACCGGTGCCCGCTCCGACACCGCCCCGCCCGCGGCCGAGGACGTCCACCCCACCTCCCTGACCGTCCCCTTCGGCCGCCCCCGCCCCCTCACCGCGCTCACCTCGCTCACCGAGCCGAGCCCGGCCGCGGCCGCCGTCTCCGTGGAGGCGCACGTCCCCGGCGAGGGCTGGCGCCGCCTCGGCGGCCTCTCCGGCACCGGCTGGACACAGACCGAGGCCCGCGGCCTGAAGGCCGACGGGGTCCGACTGGCCTGGAAGGACGGCACCACCGCGCCGTCCGTGCACTCCTTCACCCCGTGGTTCGCCGACACCCCGGCGGCGGGCCTGGAACTCTCCCGCGACGCGATCGACGCCGACACCGGCGGCACCTTCTCCGTGGACGCCCGGATCTTCTCCCGCCGCCCCGCCGACGTGGAGGGCAAGCTCACGGCCAAGGCCCCCGAGGGCTTCACCGTACGGGCACCGGAGCACGTCACGGCCCCGCGCGGCGGCACCGCCACCGCCCGCATCCAGGTCACGGTCCCCCGGGACGCCAAGACCGGCACGTACGAGATCCCGGTCACCTACGGAGACCAGAAGCAGACCCTGACCGTCCACACCTACCCGCCCACCGCGGGCCCCGACCTCGCCCGCGGCGCCGCGGCGACGTCCTCCGGCGACGAGACGCCCGAGTTCCCGGCCGGGGCCGCCACCGACGGCGACCCGAAGACCCGCTGGTCCTCCCCCGCCCAGGACGACGCCTGGCTCCAGTTCGCGCTGTCGCGCCCCACCCGCCTGGGCCGCCTCGTCCTGAACTGGCAGGACGCCCACGCGTCCGCCTACCGCGTCCAGGTCTCCGCGGACGGCGTCACCTGGCGCACGGCGGCCACCGTCCGCGACAGCGAGGGCGGGCGCGAAACCGTCCGCATGGACGCCGAGGACGCCCGCTTCGTCCGCATCCAGGGCGACAAGCGCGCGACCCGCTTCGGCTACTCACTGTGGGGCGTGGAGGCGTACGCGGTGAAGGGCTCGGACAAGCCCGCTCCGCCACCCGCCGAACACCCCGGCGGCCCCCACCCGGGCACGCCCGCCCGGCCGGGCTCCCCCGAGGACGTACCCGAAGGCGCGCGCTCGGCCCACCAGGCGTGGCCGGCCGGCGGCTAGCAGGTGCCGGGCCCGGGTCCCCGACCCGGGCCCGGACTCCGCCCGGACCCGGTCGGAGGCACCCCCTACACAAAAACCCGGACCTATGCCGATACGGCATCGATCCGGGCCAGCGCGTCATCCGCCCCGTACGGCTGCAGATATGGCAGCCATTGGGGGTCCCTATGCCCCGTGCCGATGATCCGCCAGGCCAGGCCCGACGGCGGCGCGGGCTGATGCCGCAACCGCCAGCCGATCTCGGCGACGTGCCGGTCGGCCTTGACATGGTTGCAGCGGCGGCACGCGGCGACGACGTTCTCCCAGGTGTGCTGCCCGCCACGGCTGCGCGGAACGACGTGGTCGACGCTGGTTGCGACGCCACCGCAGTACATGCACCGCCCGCCGTCCCGGGCGAAGAGGGCACGGCGGGTCAACGGGACGGGGCCGCGAAAGGGCACCCGCACGAACCGCTTGAGGCGGACCACACTCGGGGCGGGCATCACACGGGTCGCGCTGTGCATCAGGGCGCCGGACTCCTCAAGGCTGACGGCCTTTTCGTTCAGGACGAGGATGAGCGCGCGGCGGAGCGGTACGACGCCGAGCGGCTCGTACGACGCGTTGAGGACCAGGACATGCGGCACGGGTGCCTCCTTGTACGCCGGCGGCGCGTGGCTCGCGCCGGGACGATCTCTCCACAGTGTCCCCCGGTGCCTGGTCGGAGCGCCACCATCACCGGGTAACGGGTCCGAGGTGTTTTCGACCACACGCCTTTACTTCCCCCCAAACAGACCCGTAATTGGTCCGGTCACTCTCGAACACCGGCGCGGACCGCCTCCGTTGCCCCGTTAGTGTGGTTGGTCTGCCCCGGGCACGGTCCGTCCCGACCCGGGTCTGCTGTCCCACACGGAGGTTCCTGCTGTGTTCTGGTCCGCTTCCCCAGCCGCCACGCCGCCCGGCCCACATCGCCGGGCGTCGCTCGACGACGCCACGGAAAAGGCCACCAACGCCGCCGGATGGGTGGAGGAGAACTGGGCGACCTGGCTCACCTCCGCCCTGCAGATCGCGCTGATCATCGTCATCGCCGTCATCCTGCGTCATGTGATCCGGCGTACGATCACCAAGCTCATAGAGCGGATGAACCGCACCGCGACGGCCGCCCAAGGCACCGCGCTGGGCGGGTTCCTGGTCAACGCCGAGCGCCGCCGGCAGCGCTCCGAGGCCATCGGCTCGGTCCTGCGCAGCGTCGCCTCGTTCGTCATCATGGGCACCGCGGCCCTGACGGTGCTGTCCGTCCTCAAGATCAACCTGGCTCCGCTGCTGGCCAGCGCCGGCGTCGCGGGCGTCGCCATCGGCTTCGGCGCCCGCAACCTGGTCACCGACTTCCTCTCCGGCGTCTTCATGATCCTGGAGGACCAGTACGGCGTCGGCGACGAGATCGACGCGGGCGTCGCCACCGGTACGGTCGTCGAGGTCGGCCTGCGCGTCACCAAGCTGCGCGGCCCCAACGGCGCCATCTGGTACATCCGCAACGGCGAGGTCAAGCGCATCGGCAACCTCAGCCAGGGCTGGTCCACCGCCACCGTCGACGTCATGATCGCCCAGGACCAGGACCTGGACCGCGCCCGCGAGATCATCACGACCGTCGGCGAGGAGATGTCCAAGGCCGAACCCTGGAACGAACAGCTCTGGGAGGCCGTCGAGGTCCTCGGCCTGAGCGAGGTCCACCTCGACTCCGTCACCATCGGCGTCTCCGCCAAGACCATGCCCGGCAAGGCCCCCGGCATAGAGCGCGAACTCCGCTGGCGCATCAAAAAGGCCCTCGACGCCGCCGGCATCACCCTGGCCCCCCGCCCCCTGCCCGACACCCCCGGCGAAACGCCCCCCGACCCTTCCGCCGCCGTATCGGCCCCGTCGGCCCTCGCCAGCCCGACGTCTCCGCAGTCGCTGGCGACTACGCCTATACCGCCGCCGAATTTGGGGAAGTAGCCACCCACACCCAAAACGCCGCCCCGAACCGAAGTCTGGTTCGGGGCGGCGTCGCGTGAATGGGGATGCCCCCTCTTTCCTGGTATCAGGACTCCGGCATCAGGAAGTCGTAATAGCCGGTCGGCCCAGTAAGTACAGCCTGGAAGTACAACGGCTCCCCATCACTATCCAACGGGACCTCATGACCGGCGACGCGCGTAAAGCCCAGAGAGAGCTGGGGGACATACGCGTAGAGCGTCTCGTCCAGAACGGTGAGCCCCATTTCCTGCAGACGTTCCAGGAGTTTCCGGGCGGGCGTACGGAAGACGTCGATACCCCGGAAGCGCACGGTGATCTGCTCGGGGCCAGGACGCGGAATCCACACCTCGGCCGCCGTGAGCGTCTCACCGTCCTCGAAATGGAACACGACCTCGAACTGCGGGTGCAGCACGGTGGCCTTCATATGACGAACAGGATCGGCGGCTCCCTCGTCCTGAACCCTGACCTGCCCCCACTTCGCAGCCGCGGCCTTGACGGCTTGCGCCGTCGTGCCGAGCGGAAAACCGGTGATACCGTGCGGCGGTTCCAGCTCGATGTCCATCGTCATGACCCGGTGGCTCCTTCCCGTACCCGCTCTCTCACCCGAAGACGCTGCGCACCTCGGCGACGGAGCCCGCGCCCTCGGCGGTAGTCGCCACCACCGTCGCGCCACCATCGGTTCCCGGTGGTCCCGAATCGTCCTCCATCCGCTCCCACGTCCCGTCCTCCCGCACCCGCCGCGGCCGACGTCCCTCGATCAGTACGGTCAGCCCGTCGAGCACCGAATCGCCGAGGTACCACCAGCCCCCGTGGTTGACCATGAAGAGACGGCTCTCTTCGTCCACGGCCAGCAGGGACTCCTCGCCGTGGATGCCCAACGGAAACGTGCGGCAGCCGATCCGAGCACCGAACTCGTGGAACGTCTGCGACGCGTGGCGGCCCTCGCGCGGATCGATGGAAATCCCACGCAGGGCAACCTCCACGCCCGCCCCGTAGGCGACCGACTCCAGACCGTGAAATGCGCGCAAGGCGCGCTCAGCAGCAGGAAACAGCTCCCACTCCATGCCTGCTCGGGCACCGACTGTGCTGACCGTTTCCAGAATCGCCAGCAGCGCTTCCGATCCGGCATCCCGCGCCGGATGCCAGCCCGCATCGGCAAGTACCGCAACCGCGCTGCGCGCGGCGTCACCCGTACGTACCTGCCCTTCGTTCACCTTCTACGCTCCGATGAACTCGATGCCCAGTTCGGTCAACAGCTTTCTGCAGGCAGAACATGGGGCCGTCGACTGACCGTGTTCCGGGTCCCCGTGTTCGCGGATCTTCTTGGACACCATGGCGGAGCCGGCGAAGTGCGGCGCAGCATCAGCAAGAGTGAGCGGAGCGCCGGGGCTCCCCGCGTCGAGCCCCCACAGCTGGTCGGAAACGAGGGCGGACTCCGCGCAGTATCCGAGGAACGGTTCCCGGTCTTCCACCGGCAGGCGATCGAAGAAGTCCCGTACCGCTGGGTGCAGCTTGGGATCGCCGTCGCCGGCGAGGTTGGTGTGACTGAACACCTTCCCCTGCACCAGCAGTGACGACGCCGTACCGGGAATCAATCCTGACATGATCTAGCCCAATCCTTGATAGTTGTTCACCAGCCAATTCGCGAAAGCCTCGCGCTCATCATTTCCGAGGAAATAGCTGTCGGACCAGTGGTGATAGTAGAAGCGCCCGGATTCATCTATCAGGATACTCGCCGACTCAGGCTCATCGTACCCGACACGAAACAGTCCGACGCCCAGCTCCTCGGACAGTTCGGCGATATCCTCGAAGTCACCCTCGTGTCCTCCCGCAGGGTTCGTCTCCAATACCCAGTCAGCTTTTCTCGGGTGCCGGAGCTCCAACAGTCCGTAAGAAACCAGAAATCGCTTCGCGACCTCGAACACCGGAGCAGGGTGGCCGTCGTCCTCGGCCTGCTGAACGGCATCCTCGATGAAGTCCGGGATTCGGTCGGAGATATCCCTTTCGGGCGTCCATCCGTTGTCGCGGAGCCACTGGTCGATGTCGTATTTCGATTTTCCGTCGGTCACGTCTCCCCCTCAGGACAGCAGTCAACGATGAGCGATGATGCCCAGCCTGTCCAGCATCGGCTGACAGGAGTCGCAGGGCTTCTTGTACGCACCGTGCGGCGTGTGCACGTACTTCTCTCTGGTGTCCGGATGTTTTCTGACATCATCTCCCAGCTGTCGGGTATGCATGACCCCTCCCTCCAGCGCCCGCCGGGCATCCTCAGGAGTTCTTATCTTCGTCCCGTCCGGGTCCATCTGGTGCAGGCGGTCGGATATGAGCGACACCTCGGCACACTTTCCATGCCCGGCCGCAGGCTTCTCATCCATGTCCAAGAACCCTTGCTTCACATCGTCGAGAACCTGCTGCAACGCCGGGTGGGCCTTCGGATACTCCTGAGGCTGACCGCCTCCCGAATTCGGAGACCCAGATGCTTTCCGTCGCGTGGAGCTCGTGTGAGAGGTGATGATGCCATTATGCAGAAAGCTCCCTGAACAACCGTCCTTGCGATAGTCCTTTCCTGGAACATTGCTGTTCTGGTGTTTCGCGTCCCGGGCCTCGTCCGCCAGCTTGACGGCCTCGTCCTCCAGATGGTTCAACTGGGTCGGCCGGTCCTCGCCCGAAACGTCGATGGGCTTACCACGATGGTGCCGCATCTGATCGGCGCTGTGTCCGTGCCACCAGGGATCGCGCGCACCGTCCCCGCTCCCGCCGGTCTTTCCTTTCCCCGGCGGACGGCCTCCCCCGCCGCCCCCCGCTCCGGGAGCCTTCGGGTCCTTCGTCCCTCCCTTGCCGAGCCCGGTGAAGTGGTCGGCGAGGCCCTTGTCGTTGTCCTTGTGGTTCTTGGCCATCTGTTTGACGCCGCGGGTCATGTTGTCGTCGAGGTGTTTGGCGGACTTCTTGACGGCGTCTTCGAGGCCGTCGACGACCTTGTCGAGCATCGTGTTGGCGGCATCGGCGATGGCGTCTTTGCCGCGGGTGCGGCTGTGGTGGGACTTGGCGCGGCCGATCTTGCCGCCCGCATTGTTGCGGAAGTGGCCGCCGGCGCTCTGCAGGCCGGTGACGGCCTTGTCGTGGGCGTCGTGGTCGAAGGTGAAGCCGCCGCTGCCGGAGCCTCCGCCCGCACCGCCACCACCACCGCCCGCGCTCAGGAGTTGCATGGGGCTGCCCGCGGCGTCCTTGGCGCCCTGGACGCCCTGGCCGAAGCCCTCCTTGCCCGCCTTGGCGGTCCGGCCCAGGTCGACGCCGTCCTTGACGCCCAGCGCGTTGGCGCCGAGCTGGACGACCAGGTCGCCGACCATCGCGCCCAGGGCCTCTTCGACGGGGGTCAGGGCGATGCTGACGACCTGTTCGGCGACCTGCTGGCAGACCTCCTTGAACAGGCGCTTGACGATGACGCGGGTGGCCTGGGTGGCGCCCAGTGCGCCGAGTTCGGACAGGCCGAAGGTGAAGGGGGCGGCGGCCTGGGCGGCGATGACCTCGGCGGCCAGGATGCCCAGCTGGACGATCGCGCCGAGTTTGGCGCCCTCGATGAGGACGGCCACACCGTCCAGCGCGGTGGCGGCCAGCTCACCGCACTGGGCGAGCTTCGTCAGATGGGTACCGTTGATCTTGTCCCAGTGGGCGTTCAGCGCCTCGGCCGCCTGGCCCCCGCCCGCCGAGGAGACCAGCGCCTGCACCGCCTCATGGGCCTGGCCCGCGCCGTCCTTGATGTCCCCGGCGAACTCCCGCATGGCCGTCGCCATCTCGCGGTAGTCGTCCTCGTCGACGTTCGGCCACGACACCCCGATGATGTCGAGGACTTCGTCCGCCCACCCCGGCAGCACGACACCCATGCAGAACACGCCCCCCGTTGAGCACAACCGAACACACTGGTAACAGTCCGAAAGACGCTGCCATCTGGGCAAACGGTTCTTCAAGAGAGGAACGAGCCGACCTCTTCGGCGAGTTTGGCAGGTTCATGATTACAGTACCGTCCCCCTCTTCACCTGTATGCAGTCGTTTACCGCCCCTTTCCGTGGTGACTCGGCTGACCATGGAGACCGAGATCAGGCTGCACGTCGACGGGCAGGCGTACGAGGTGACGGTGGATACGCGTACCACCGTGCTCGACGCGCTGCGGGAGCGGCTGGGGATCACCAGTCCCAAGAAAGGGTGCGATCACGGGCAGTGCGGCTCGTGCACCGTGCTGCTGGACGGGCGGCGGGCGACGACCTGTCTCGCGCTGGCCGTGTCGTACGACGGGGCCGAGATCACCACGGCCGAAGGGCTGGGCGAGGACGGCGAACTGCATCCCGTGCAGCAGGCCTTCGTCGACCACGACGCGCTCCAGTGCGGGTACTGCACACCGGGGCAGGTGTGTTCGGCGGTCGGTGTGCTGCGGGAGGCGGCGCAGGGGTGGCCGAGTGCGGTCACCGAGGTGGGCGCGGAAGGGGGCGTCGCGCCGGATGCGCTGGGGCATGACGAGATCGCCGAGCGGATGAGTGGCAATCTGTGCCGCTGTGGGGCGTACGCGAACATCGTTCCGGCCGTCGCCGCCGCTGCGGCAACCGCTGCCGGGACCGCCGCCGAGGCCGAGGGAGCGAAGCGGTGAAGCCGTTCCGGTACGAGCGGGCCGCCAGCGCCGCCGGGGCCGTGGCCTCCGTGGCGGCGCACCCGGGGGCCGCGTTCCTGGGGGCCGGTACCAATCTCGTCGACCATCTGAAGCTCGGCATCGCCTCCCCCGACCTCCTGGTCGACGTCAGCAGGCTGCCCCTGGACCAGGTGGAGGAGCCGGCCGACGGCGGCCTCCGGGTCGGCGCGAACGTACGGAACGCCGACCTCGCGGCCCACCCCGCCGTACGCTCGCGCTATCCCGTCCTCTCCCAGGCCCTGCTCTCCGGGGCCTCCGGACAGCTCCGCAACCTCGCGACCACCGGCGGCAACCTCCTCCAGCGCACGCGCTGCGCCTATTTCCAGGACCCCAGCGCCCCCTGCAACAAGCGCGACCCCGGTTCCGGTTGCGCGGCCCTGGAGGGCTGGACCCGCTATCACGCCGTTCTCGGCGCCTCCTCGCACTGCGTGGCCGTGCACCCCTCCGACATGGCGGTGGCGATGACCGCCCTGGACGCGGTGGTCGTGACGCTGGGGCCGGACGGCGAGCGCCGGATTCCGCTCACCGAGTTCCACCGGCTGCCCGGCGACGCGCCGCACCGCGACACGGTCCTGCGGCACGGCGAGCTGATCACCGCCGTCGAGCTGCCCGCCCTGCCGTTCGCGGCCCGCTCCCGCTACCGCAAGGTGCGCGACCGCGCCTCGTACGCCTTCGCGCTGGTCTCCGTGGCGGTGGCGCTGGATCTGGAGGACGACGGCCGCACCGTACGGGAGGCGCGGATCGCGCTGGGCGGGGTCGCGCACAAGCCGTGGCGGGCCGAGCGCGCCGAGCGGGCGCTGCGCGGGCGGCCGGCCACCGAGGAGAGCTGCCGTACGGCGGCCGACGCCGAGACGTCCGGCGCGCAGCCGCTGCGGGACAACGCGTTCAAGGTTCCGCTGGTTCAGAACACGCTGGTCGCCGTCGTGCGCGATCTCGTACCGGAGACTCCGGCCCGCTTGGAGGGGACACGATGACGCATACGACCGAGCGCCGGGCCGTCGGCGCCGACCTGGAGCGCGCGGACGCCCGGGCCAAGGTGGCCGGCAAGGCCCCCTACGCCTTCGAGCACCCCGTCGAGAACCCCTGCTACGCGCACGCCGTGCTGTCCTCCGTCCCCCGTGGCCGCATCACGGCCGTCGACACCGGGGCCGCGTGCCGGGAGGACGGCGTCATCACCGTGCTGACGTACGAGAACGCCGAGCGGCTGGCGTCCACGGAGGACGCGGAACTGGCGATCCTCCAGGAGCCCGAAGTGGCGTTCCACCGGCAGATCGTGGGGGCGGTGGTCGCCGAGACGCCGGAGGTGGCACGGCACGCGGCCTCGCTCGTACGGATCACCTACGCCACCGAGCCGCACGAATCCGAGCTGAATCCGGACGAGAACGAGCTGTACCGACCGGAGTCGGCCAACGGTGGTGCAGAAACGGACAGCGTGCTGGGCGACCTGGACGCCGCCATGGAGGCGGCAGCGGCGGACCCGGACGCGGTGGCGCTGGACGAGACGTACGTGACCGCGATGACCCACTGCAACCCGATGGAGCCGCACGCGACGATCGCCGTGTGGCAGGGCGACGAGCTGACGCTGTACGACTCGTCCCAGAGCGTGCACGGGCACCGCGACATCCTGGCCGAGGTGTTCGGCCTCGACCGCGGCCGGGTGCACATGATCTGCCCGTACGTCGGCGGCGGTTTCGGCTCCAAGGGCGAGCCGCACGCCCACTCCGTGCTCGCCGCGCTGGCGGCGCGTGCGGTGCCCGGACGGCCGGTGAAGTTCGCACTGACCCGGCAGCAGATGTTCACCCTCGTCGGCTACCGCACCCCCACGTACCAGCGGGTACGTCTCGCGGCCGGCGCCGACGGGCGGCTGACCGGCATCGGCATGGACGCCGTCGAGCAGACCTCCCGCATCAAGGAGTTCGCCGAGCAGTCCGCCAACCCGACGCGGACCATGTACGCGGCGCAGCACCGGCGGACCACCCACCGGCTCGCCCACCTGGACGTGCCGGTGCCGTCCTGGATGCGGGCGCCCGGCGAGTGCCCCGGCATGTTCGGCCCCGAAGTGGCCATGGACGAACTCGCCGAACGCCTCGGCATGGACCCGGTCGAGCTGCGCATCCGCAACGACGCGCCGGTGGACCCGGAGTCCGGCAAGCCCTTCTCCAGCCGCAACCTGGTGGCGTGCCTGAAGGAAGGCGCCCGCCGCTTCGGCTGGCAGGACCGCGAGCCCCGCCCCGGGGTACGGCGGGACGGCCGCTGGCTGGTCGGTACGGGCGTCGCCTCGTCGGCCTACCCGGTCAACCGCGTGCCCGGCTCGGTCGCCGCCGTCGAGTACCTGGGCGAGGGACGCTACCGGGTGGACATCGCCGCGGCGGACCTGGGCACCGGCGCCTGGACCGTACTGGCCCAGATCGCCGCGGACCGGCTGAACGTCCCCCTCGACGCCATCGCCTTGCGCATCGGCGACACCGCTCTTCCGAAGGCGACCGTCGCGGGCGGCTCCTCCGGTACCGCGATGTGGGGTTCGGCGATCGTGGCTGCGGCGGAGGCCTTCCGTAAGCGCTACGGGCACGACCCGTCCGACGGCGACCGCTCCCAGGCCGAGACCCCCGCCAACCCGCACGCCGAACGCTTCGCGATGCACGCCTTCGGAGCCCAGTTCGCCGAGGTACGGGTGGACGCGGACACCGGCGAGGTACGCGTCTCCCGTCTCCTCGGCGTCTTCGCGGCCGGCCGCATCATCAATCCGCGCACCGCGCGCTCCCAGCTGATCGGCGGCATGACGATGGGCCTGTCCATGGCCCTCCACGAGGAAACCGTGACGGACCCGCGCTACGGCCTCCTCGTCAACCACGACCTGGCGAACTACCACATCACGGCCAACGCGGACGTCCAGCAGATCGAGGCCCACTGGATCGACGAGGACGACCCGTACGTCAACCCCCTCGGCGCCAAGGGCATCGGCGAAATCGGCATCACGGGGACGGCGGCGGCCGTCGTCAACGCGGTCCGGCATGCGACGGGGGTGCGGGTGCGGGAGGTGCCGGTGACGTTGGACAAGGTGCTGGCAGGGCTGGGGGGTCAGTAGCGGAAGGCGGGCCCCTTCACGGCCTCGACGAAGTCCGCCCAGGCGGGGGCGGGGAAGAGGAGGTGCGAGCCGTCCGGGCAC
>NZ_JBHWHY010000056.1:26148-67819 GCF_042732265.1 Streptomyces sp. NPDC059788
TTGCTGTCGCGTACGGGCACGGGTGAGCGGGGCGGGAGGCCGTCGGCTATCTCCAGGCATTCGCCTTGGCCGCCGCTGTGGGTGCTCTTGCGCCAGGTGACGTCGTCCGCGCAGTCCAACAGTCGTCCTCCTGGACCATGACCGTTCAGTCGTGGGCGCCGGATGCGGCCAGAATGTGCGGCGGGTGAATCAACCACGATGGTGAACCTTCACGGCCTCGACGAAGTCCGCCCAGGCGGGGGCGGGGAAGAGGAGGTGCGGGCCGTCCGGGCACTTGCTGTCGCGTACGGGCACGGGTGAGCGGGGCGGGAGGCCGTCGGCTATCTCCAGGCATTCGCCTTGGCCGCCGCTGTGGGTGCTCTTGCGCCACGTGACGTTCACGAAATTCACGCTCGGTGCTCCTTGGCGACGCGCTTGATCCGGGCCACTGACTCCGCTGGTGAAAGCGCAGACGTACGGGCATCGGCAAACAGCTCGCGATAGCGCGCGACTTCCGGCTCCCGTTCGAGCCACACCGCACCGGTGGGGTTCTCCGCCCGCACGACGTCCAGCGCCGACACCTGCGGAAAGCTCAGCAGCAGATACGGTCCGAACATACCTGCGTGCGCGCCCCTGGAGAACGGCAGAACCTGAACCGTGACGTTCGGCTCCTCAGCGATGGCCGCAAGGTGTTCGAGCTGGGCACGCATCACCGTCGAGCCACCGACCTGCTGAAGCAGTACGCCTTCGGTCACCACGGCCCACATGGTGAGCTTCGGTTCGCTCGTGAGGCGTTCCTGGCGAGCCAGCCTGACCTGGACGAACTGCTCGATCTCTGCCGGAGAGTGCCAGGCTCTGGACGCCACGGTCACGGCGCGTACGTAAGCCGGTGTCTGAAGAAGGCCGCGGCTGCTCTTCCGGGATTGGGCCGTCTCGCTGGGGCTCGGGCCCACGGTCGTCGAGACCGGCGAGCTGATCCTCGGCGAACTCGCCGCGAACGCGGTACTGGCCTCCACCGGGCCGGGGCGGTACATCGAGCTGCGGTTCGCGCCGGCCGACGGCGCGCTGCGGATCGAGGTGTCGGACGCCGGCGACGGCTCCCCCGTCGTCCGGCAGCCGAAGCCGCTCGACGAGCACGGCCGGGGCATGGTGCTCGTCGGCGCGCTCGCGGACAAGTGGGGTGTGGTCCTCCGGTCCGGGCCGGGCAAGACCGTCTGGGTCGTACTCGAACTCAGTGGTCCAGACCCATTGACGGGGTGATGACGCGGCGCTTACGTTCCTGTGCATCGATTGGAAACTTTCCTAACAGATTGCGCAGCGAGAGGCGGGGCGGGCGTCATGGCCGGAGGGCAGGGCGGGCAGGGCACTCCTGGGACGCCGCGGGTGTTGCGGGCCATGAACGACCGGGCCGCGCTCGACCTGCTCGCCTCGCAGGGGCCGTTGACGCGGACCCAGATCGGCGAGCTGACCGGGCTGTCCAAGCCGACCGCGTCGCAGCTGCTGGGGCGGCTGGAGGCGGCCGGGCTGGTGCGGACGACGGGGAACGTGACCGGCCGGCCGGGGCCGAACGCCCAGCTGTACGAGGTGAACCCGGACGCCGCGTACGTGGCCGCGCTCGCCGTCGACCAGGGCGGGATCAGCGCCGCGGTCGCCGACGTCACCGGGCGGGTGCTCGGTGAGGAGCGGGTCGGCACGGATGCCGTGGACGAGGGCGCGCCGCGGAGGACGGCGCAGTTGGTCGCCTCGGCCGTGGACGGCGCGCTGGCCAAGGCCGGGCTGGGGCGGGAGCGGCTGCACGGGGCGGTGATCGGGACGCCCGGCGCACTCGACCCGCAGACCGGTGTGCTGCGGTACGCGCCGCACCTGCCCGGCTGGCACGCGCGGGCGCTCAAGGAAGAGCTGGCCGGGGTGCTGGGCGTACCGATCGTGATCGAGAACGACGTGAACCTGGCGGCGGTCGCCGAGCAGCACGGCGGCGCCGCGCAGGACTTCGACGACTTCGTGCTGGTGTGGGCCGACGAGGGGGTCGGCGCCGCCATCGTGCTGGGCGGGCAGTTGCTGCGCGGTGCCACGGGCGGCGCGGGCGAGATCGGCTACATGCCGCTGCCGGGTGCGCCGCTCGCGCGGGACGGGGACCGCAGTGCGGCCCGGCCGGACGCCGGCGGGGGCTTCCAGCGCCTGGTCGGTTCGCCGAGTGTGGTGGAGCTGGCGCGGGAGTACGGGGCCGAGGATGTCCGTACGGTCGAGGAGGCGATGGCCGTGGACGCGGTACGCGCCGAGGTCGCGCGGCGCCTGGCGACCGGACTGGCGGCCGTGGTCGCCGTCGTCGACCCCCGGCTCGTGGTGCTGTCCGGCGGGGTGGCGCAGGCGGGCGGTGCGGCGCTGCGGGACCTGGTCGAGGAGGAGTTCACCGGGCTCGCGCTGCCCCGGCCGGAGATTCGGATCAGCAATATCGAGGGGAATCCGATGCTCACCGGCGCGCTGCGGGCGGCGCTCGCCGAGGCGCGCAACACCGTGTTCGACACGGCCTGATGAGACGGTACGGCGGGCCCGGCGCGGTCCGATTATCCGCCGGCCGCCGCGTCCGCGCGGCCGGGAACACCGGGAGCCGGGACGGCTCCGTGCGTGCCGGGCAGTCCCCTTTCGCCGTGGCCGGCGAAAGCCCCGCACCCCTCAGTACTCGCATCACTTTCTGTCATCACCCCTGCCGTAAAGGAAGTCCGCCATGCGTCCGCGTATGCGCATCTGCCTGTCGGCGGCGCTCGCCGGGGCCGGTCTGATTCTTTCGGGCTGCGCCAATCCGAGCGTCGGCAGCGACCGCGACGACCCGACCCAGCCCGTCACGCTGAAGTTCTGGCACGGATGGTCCAATGCGGCCGAGGTGAAGGCGGTGGACGACAGCATTGCCCGCTTCGAGAAGCTGCATCCGAATATCAAGGTGAAGACGGTCAACAACGTCACCGACGCGACGGTGAACCAGGCGCTGCGGGCGGGCGGGGACGACGCTCCGGATGTCGTGTCGTCGTTCACCACCAACAACGTGGGGCAGTACTGCTCGTCCGGCATGTGGGCGGATCTCGACCCGTTCATGAAGAAGACGGGTGTCGAGAAGGAGAAGGTGTTCCCCAAGACGGTGCTGGATTACACCCGTTACAGGGGGACGCAGTGCGCTCTGCCGCTGCTCGCCGATTCCTACGGGCTGTACTACAACAAGGACGCGTTCCAGGAGGCCGGTATCGAGCGGCCCCCGCGCACCATGTCCGAGTTCAAGCGGGACGCGGCCAAGCTGACCAAGCGTAAGCCGAACGGGTCGCTGGAGCGCGCCGGGTTCGTACCCAATTTCCGGCTGTACCAGAACAGTCCGGACCGGCTGTTCGCGCAGTGGGGGCCGACCTACTTCGACAAGAAGGGGAAGGCGCAGCTGGCGAAGGACCCGCGCAGCAAGCAGTTCTTCGCGACGCAACGGGAGTTGATCGCATCGCAGGGCGGTTACGCGGCGCTGGAGAAGTTCCGTACGACGTTCGGTGACGAGATGTCTTCGCAGAGCGCCTTCATGACGCAGAAGGCGGCGATGCATCTGGACGGCGAGTGGCGCGGCCTGATGCTGAAGGACGCGAAGGCGAAGTTCGCTTGGGGTACGGCGCCGATGCCGGTGCCGGACGACCAGGCGGACACATACGGCCGGGGATATCTGACGGGCACGGTCGCGGGGATCGCGCACAGCAGCAAGCACCAGAACGCGGCGTGGGAGCTGGTGAAGTTCCTGACGGTGGACACGGACCAGGTGGTGCGGTTCGCCAATGCCATCCACAATGTGCCGTCCACGATCGCCGCACTCAAGTCGCCGGAGCTGGACGCCGATCCGTCGTTCCGCACGTTCATCGACATCGCGCAGAATCCGCACAGTACGGCCCTGCCGCCGTCCGTCAACGGCGGGCAGTACGTGGTGTCGCTACAGGACTTCTCGTACGACGTCGAGGCCGGGAAAGTGCCCGATATCGACAAGGGCCTGCGCGACCTCGACGCCCAGATAGACACCGACAACCTCCAGTCCGTGAACTGACGGAGCCCTGCCATGTCCCTCGCCGAATCCCCCGAGCGCCCGGCAGCCGCCGCGCCGCGTCCGAAAAAGCCCGCGCCGCCCGCCAAAGCCCCCGCGCTGCGCCGCAAGCACACCCGGCAGCGGCTGCGTACGCTCGGTTTCCTCTCCCCCTGGCTGGTCGGTTTCAGCGTCTTCTTCGGCTATCCGCTGATCGCCACGGTCTATTTCTCGTTCATGCACTACAACCAGATCCAGCAGCCGTCGTTCGTCGGCCTGCGGAACTGGAAATACGTCTTCACCCAGATGCCCCTCTTCGGCCCGGCGCTGTGGAACACGCTGTGGCTGGTCGTGGTGATGGTCGCGCTGCGCGTCGTCTTCGGCCTCGGCATCGGCATGCTCGTCACGAAGATCAAGTCGGGGGTCGGCCTCTTCCGTACGGCCTTCTACCTGCCGTATCTGGCCCCGCCGGTCGCGGCGACGGTCGCCTTCGTCTTCCTGCTGAACCCCGGCACCGGCCCGGTCAACGAGCTGCTCGACGCCGTCGGCATCCCGGCGCCCGGCTGGTTCAACGACGCCGCCTGGGCGAAGCCGTCGCTGGTCCTGTTGTCCCTGTGGGGCATCGGCGACCTGATGGTGATCTTCATGGCGGCGCTGCTGGACGTACCGAAGGAGCAGTACGAGGCGGCCGAGCTGGACGGGGCCGGCGCGGTGGCCAAGTTCCGGTACGTGACCTGGCCGTCCATCACACCGATCGTGATGTTCGCGGTGGTCACCGGGGTCGTGCAGACCATGCAGTACTACACGCAGGCGCTGGTCGCCGGGAAGCTGGCCTCCGGCGTCAACATCGGCCCCGGCTCGGTCATCCAGCCCGGCTACCCCGACCACTCGACCCTCACCGTGCCGCAGCTGGTCTACTCGCTCGGCTTCCAGAACTTCAACACGGGCGCCGCGTGTGTGCTCTCGCTCGTGCTCTTCGTGATCGCCATGGCCGTCACCACCCTGCTGATGCGCAAGCGCGCCGGCCTGCTCCCGGCGGAGGACTGAACCGACATGACCACGACGACTCTGCGGGCGGGCGGCACGCCGGCCCGTACCGGCTCCACCGACCGGGGCTCCGCACCGGCCCGCGCCCGCCGCAAGCGGCTGCTGCACTGGATAGCCGTGCACTCCCTCGCCATAGCCGCCGCGCTGTTCTTCGTCCTGCCGTTCGTGTTCGTCTTCCTGACGTCCGTCATGAGCGACGAGCAGGCGATGAGCGGCGAACTGTGGCCGCACGAATGGAACTGGTCGAATTACGCGACGGTCTTCGACACACCGGGTTTCCTGGACTGGTGGAAGAACTCGCTGATGTACGCGGGCCTGGGCACGCTGTTCACGGTGTGCTCGGCGATTCCGGTGGCCTACGCGCTCGCCAAGTTCCGTTTCCGTGGCCGCCGTACGGCAATGGTCCTGGTGATCTCGACGATGATGCTGCCGCCGCAGGTCATCGTGATCCCCATGTACCTGGTGTGGGCGCAGCAGCTGCATCTGTCCGGTTCGCTGTGGCCGCTCCTGATCCCGATGGCGTTCGGTGACGCGTACTCCATCTTCCTGCTGCGGCAGTTCCTGCTGACCATTCCGCAGGAGTACATCGAGTCGGCGAAGGTGGACGGCTGCGGCGAGGTCCGCACCGTGCTGCGGATCGTCGTGCCGATGGCGAAGCCGGGGATCGCCGCGGTCGCGCTGTTCCAGTTCTTCTACTGCTGGAACGATTACTTCGGACCGCAGATCTACGCCGCGCAGAACCCAGCCGCCTGGACGTTGAGTTACGGACTCGAATCGTTCAAGAGCGCGCACAGCGTCAACTGGAACCTGACCATGGCCGCGACGCTGCTCGTCATGGCTCCCGTCATCATCGTCTTCTTCTTCGCCCAGAAGGCTTTTGTCGAAGGCGTCACGCTCACCGGAGTGAAGGGCTGATCGATTCATGCTGTCGTCCGCCGGGGGAACGCCCCCGCACCCCAACCTCAAGATCGCAGTGGTCGGCGGAGGCTCGACCTACACCCCCGAACTCATCGACGGTTTCGCCCGGTTGCGGGACGTCCTGCCGCTGGCGGAACTGGTCCTGATCGACCCGGCGGCCGACCGGCTGGACCTGGTCGGGAACCTGGCCCGCCGGATCTTCGCCCGGCAGGGGCACCCGGGCCGCATCTCGTGGACGTCCGACGTCGACGCCGGTGTGGACGGCGCGGACGCGGTGCTGCTCCAGCTGCGCGTCGGGGGGCAGGCGGCCCGCAACCAGGACGAGACCTGGCCCCTGGACTGCGGCTGCGTCGGGCAGGAGACCACCGGCGCGGGCGGGCTCGCCAAGGCGCTGCGCACCGTCCCCGTGGTGCTGGACATCGCCGAGCGCATCCGGCGCCGCAACCCCGACGCGTGGATCGTGGACTTCACCAACCCCGTCGGCATCGTCACCCGCGCGCTGCTGTCGCACGGCCACAAGGCCGTCGGCCTGTGCAACGTGGCCATCGGCTTCCAGCGGAAGTTCGCGCGGCTGCTCGGCATCGCGCCGGAGCGGGTGGAGCTGGAACACGTCGGGCTGAACCACCTGACGTGGGAGCGCGCCGTACGGGTGGACGGCGAGGACGTCCTGCCCCGGCTGCTCGCCGAGCACGGCGCGGCCATCGCCGAGGACCTGCACATGCCGCGCTCGCTCGTGGACCGGCTCGGCGTCGTCCCGTCGTACTACCTGCGCTACTACTACCAGCACGACGAGGTGGTGGAGGAACTGCGCAGCAAGCCGTCGCGTGCGGCGGAGGTCGCGGCCATCGAGAAGCAGCTGCTGGAGATGTACGGCGACCCGGCGCTGGACGAGAAGCCGGAGCTGCTGGGCAAGCGCGGCGGCGCGTTCTACTCGGAGGCGGCGGTGGCGCTGACCTCCGCGCTGCTGGGCGACACCGGTGACGTGCAGATCGTCAACACGCTCAACAACGGCACGCTGCCCTTCCTGCCCGACGACGCGGTGATCGAGGTGCCGGCGACGGTGGACGCGGGCGGGGCGGCGCCACTGCCCGTACGGCCGCTGGAACCGCTGTACTCGGGGCTGATCGCCAACGTCACGGCGTACGAGCACCTCGCGCTGGAAGCGGCCCTCAAGGGCGGCCGGGACCGGGTCTTCGAGGCGCTGCTCGCCCACCCCCTCATCGGCCAGATCGCGTACGCGGACCGGCTGACCGACGAACTGATCGCGCACAACCGGGAGCACCTCACGTGGCTCTGACCGAAGCCGAGGGGGCCGGGGCGGTGGCCGGGGGCGGCCAGGTGCCGTTCGGGGGCGACGGGACGGCGCGTGCGTCCGCGTCGGCGCGCGCGTCCGCTCCGGCGCATACGTCCGCTCAGCCGAGCGCGTCCGCCCCGATACATGCGTCCGCCGCGGCGGATACCAGCGTCGACAGCCTGGCGCTGGCCGTCGACGCGGGCAACAGCAAGACCGATGTGGCACTCGTCGGCGCGGACGGGTCGGTGCTGGCGACGGCCCGCGGCGGCGGTTTCCATCCGCCGGTGGTCGGCGTGGCGCGGGCGGTCGGCGGCCTGGCGGCCCTGGTGGACGAGGTACGGGAACGGGCCGGCGTGACCGGCCCGGTGGGCCGGATAGCGGCCTACCTGGCCAACGCCGACCTCCCCGCCGAGGAGGAGGCGCTGGCCGCCGAAATCACCTCGTACGGCTGGGCCCGTGCGGTCACCGTCGGCAACGACACCTTCGCGCTGCTGCGCGCCGGGCTGCGGGACAGCGGCGAACCGGTCGGAGTCGCGGTGGTGTGCGGCGCGGGCATCAACTGCGTGGGCCTGGGGTACGACGGCCGGACCGCCCGGTTCCCCTCCGTCGGACGGCTGTCCGGCGACTGGGGCGGCGGCGGGCACCTGGCCGAAGAGGCCCTGTGGTGGGCCGCGCGGGCCGACGACGGCCGCGGCGATCCGAGCGCGCTGGCCCGCGAGGTGCCCGCCCACTTCGGGCTGACGACCATGCCCGAGCTGATCGAGGCGATGCATCTGGGGCGCATCCCCCGCGAGCGCCGCCACGAGCTGACGCCGCTGCTGTTCGCGGTGGCCGCGGCCGGCGACGCGGTCGCGCGGGCCCTGGTGACGCGGCAGGCGGAGGAGGTCGCACTGCTGGCGTCGGTGGCGCTGGGACGGCTCGGCCTGCTGGACGAGCGGACGCCGCTGGTGCTGGGCGGCGGCGTGCTGGCCGCGCGGCACCCGCTCCTCCACGACGAGCTGACACGCCTGCTGGCGGAGCGCGCCCCGAAGGCGGAGCCGCGGGTGGTGACGGCGCCACCGGTGCTGGGTGCTGCCCTGCACGCGCTGGACGGGACGGATGCGGGGGCGGAGGCGTACGCGCGGCTGCGGGGTGAGTTCGCCCGGGAAAAGTCCGCATAGGTGGAGTTCGCCCGGGAAGTTCGCCTGGAGGGGTTTCGAGGGGGAGTTGGCCCGGGCGGGCGGCCTCTCTCCCGCGCGTACGGCGGAGAACCGTACGCGCGTGCCCCTTACGGGAACCGTGCCCGGCGGGCCGCGCGTGGTGGAGAACGGGGGAACACGGGATGCCGGTCCAACGAAGGATTCGGCGGGGCCCGATCCGCACATGATCCAGGCAATAACGGTGTGGTTGTCAGTCCCTGCGGCCATACTGACTGCTGGCCGTGCATCTGTTCCCGTGCGCCCGTCGCACGGGGCCGGGGCCGCCGTCCGCGACCAGGGGGAGGTTCCGTGTCCAACCAGCAGACCGGCACTGCGCCGCCGTCGCCGGCCGGCAGCGCCGCCGGCCCCGCCCCCGCCTCCGCCGCGGGTGGGGGCCCCGCCGGTGCGGACCCCGCGCCCCGGCGGCGTACGGCCTGGGCCGACGGGGTGGACCAGCTGCGCGCCGCGGCCACGACCGAGCCCGGCCGGCTGCGCATCATCGGCGCCGTACTGGCCTTCCTGGTCCTGGCGTTCGGCGCCGCCACGGCATGGCAGGTCACCGACCGGTCCGCCGCCGCGCGCGACGTCGTGACGCGCAGCCAGCCGCTGGCCACGGACGCCGCCGACATCTACCGCTCCCTCGCCGACGCCGACACCACCGCCGCCGCCGGTTTCCTGGCGGGCGGCAAGGAGACCCAGGCCACCCGCGAGCGGTACGAGGACGACATCGCCACGGCCGCCCGGCTGCTGGCCAAGGCCTCGTCCAACACCAGCGGTTCGGCCGCCACGACCCGCCAGATAGGAAAACTCAACAGCCTCCTCCCCCGGTACACGGGCCTGGTCGAGACGGCCCGCGCCAACAACCGGCTGGGCCTCCCCCTGGGCGGCGCCTACCTGCGCTACGCCAACGCGGAGATGCGCGACGAACTCCTCCCCGCGGCCCGCGGGTTGTACGTGACCGAGACGGCGCGCCTGGGCGAGGACTACGACTCCGCGAAGGCCTGGCCCTGGCTCGCGCTCACCACCGGCGTGCTGGCGCTCGGCGCCCTGGCCTGGGCCCAGCGCCGCAACCACCGCAGGACCAACCGGGTGTTCAACTACGGCCTGCTGGCCGCCACGACCGCCTCGGCCGTCGTCCTGCTGTGGCTGGCCGTCGGCCACTCCGTGGCCCGCGCCGGCATGAACGCGTCGTACGAGAACGGCGCCCGCTCGCTCAAGGTCCTCAACGAGGCCCGCATCGACGCCCTCCAGGCCCGCGGCGACGAGAATCTGACCCTGGTCGCGCGCGGCGCCGTCGTGACCGAGGACCAGCAGGACTTCTACGAGACCGGCTACCGCTCCGGCATGAAGGACCTGGCGGGCGCGGGCAGGACCGGCGACGCGGCGGCGGAGAGCAAGCTGGGCACGGCCCTGGCCCTCGCTGACGACGACGCGGGCCGCGGCCCCGTCCAGGAGGCGGTCGAGACCGTACGGCAGTGGCAGGCCCGCCACGCCGAGGCCCGCGCCGCCGACGACCAGGGCGACTACGACCGGGCGCTGGCCAAGGTGATCGGCGGCGGGGAGGCGACCGGCCAGTCCTTCGACCGGGTCGACGACCGGCTGGCCGAGGCCCTGGCACACGAGCAGCAGCAGTTGCAGCGGGCCGCCGCCGACGGGCGCGGAGCCCTGGACGGGCTGGTGGCCGGCGCCGTGGTGCTGGCCGTCCTGGGTGCGACGGGCGCGGTGCTGGGCATCGGGCGCAGGCTTTCGGAGTACCGGTGATGGGGCCTGGTGATGGCGACATGACGATGCGCGCGAGGGGTTTGCGCAACCTGCGGGCCGCGCTGGCCCCGGTGGCGGCCGGGGTGTGCGTGATGGCGGCGACGGCCGCCGTCCTCGTCCCGGTGCTCGGCGGCAACGCCCCGGCGCCCCGCCCCGCGCCCCACGGGACGGGCACCGCGCGCGCCGACACCGCGGCGGCGGACTGCACGCCTGCCAACGCCGCCGAGAGCCTGCGGCCCTCCCCGGACGACGGCCCGGCGGTGGACCGGATCAAGGCCCGGGGCCGGCTGATCGTCGGCGTCGACCAGAACACCTACCGCTGGGGCTACCGCAACCCGGCCACCGGCGACCTGGAGGGCTTCGACATCTCCCTGGCACGGGCGATCGCCGAGGACATCCTCGGCCCCGACCCGAAGATCTCGTTCCGGGCGATCCCCACCAACCAGCGCATCCCCTCCCTCCAGAAGCGCACCGTCGACCTGGTCGTACGGACCATGACCATCAACTGCGCCCGCAAGCGGCAGGTCGCCTTCTCGACCGCGTACTTCCAGGGCGGACAGCAGGTCCTGGCGCCCAAGACCTCGAAGATCACCGCCTTCGACGACTCCCTGAAGGGCAAGCGGGTCTGTACGGCGGCCGGTTCCACCGGCGAGGCCCGGCTGGCCGAGGAGCGGCACGGCGCCCGGGTCGTGACCGTACCGAACCAGCTCGACTGCCTGGTGCGCCTCCAGCTCGGCGAGGCCGACGCGGTGGTGACGGACAACGCGCTGGCGGCGGCGCAGGCGGCCCAGGACCCGACGGTGCAGCTGAAGGGCAAGCCGTTCACCGACGAGCCGTACGGGGTCGCCGTCAACCGCGCCGACACCGACCTGGTGCGGCGGGTCAACAAGGTGCTGGAGGACTACCGCGACGGCGGCAGCGGGAGCCGGTGGATGCTCGCCTACAAGAAGTGGCTGCAGGCGGACCTGCCCGGCATATCCCAGGCGCCCGAGCCCCAGTACAGCGACTGACCCGTGCGGGGGCCGGGCGCCGCGCCGCGCAGCGGACGGCACGTGACGGGGCCGGGCGGCCCGCCGCGGACCGGCGTTCGCCCGCCGGTCGCGTCACCATGGACAGAGCACCGCGGGCGCGGGGCCGGAGGGAGGGGAGGCAGGAGAGCGGCGCGCCGGCGATGCGGCGCGACACGACACCGCGCCGCGCCGCCGTACGACAGCGCCGTGCGGCCGGGCCGCACAGCGGTGCCGCACCGCGGCGCTGTGCGGACGCGGGGCGGCCCGCACCGCCGTACGCGACCGCCGCGACGACCATCACAACCGCAGCGCACCACACGGACTTTGGAGAGGTGATCGATGGGGGCCCCTGGACCCTTCCCCGGCTCCCCGGGGAAGTCCCAAGACCCGGTGATGAGCCGGGAGGAGGTGGACCGCGCCCTGGGCCGGCTCGCTGCCGAGTACGAGGCGATCGAGACGTCGCTGCTCGCCCTCCAGGACCACGCGGGCCGCCGGCTCCTGGAGGGCGCCGAACTCACCGGCCTCACCAAGGACCGCTGGGCCGCCACCGAACAGTCCATCACCGTCCTGTGGGCGCACTTCGACGCGTACACCGAAGCGCTCACCACCGCCCGCGAGCTGCGCGCCCGGCGCCGCTGGCCGTCCCCCGACGACCTCGCCGAACTGACCGAGCTGCTCCACGGCGCCCGCGTCACCGTCTCCGGCGCGGCCGTCGGCGGCTCGCCGCGGTTCGGCGGACCCGCCCGGCTGAGCGAACAGTTCAGCCTGGAGGAGCTGGTCGAGCGGATGAACGGGCTGTACGCGGCGGCCCTCGACGTCATCGTCTCCGCCGACGCCGTATGGTCCGCGCTGCCCGCGCGGATAGACCTGCTCGCCGCCGAACTGCGCCGCACGCTGTCCCTGGCCCGGTCGGTCGGCGTACGGCCCGGGGAGCACCCGGCGGGCGACGACCTGGAGCGGATCACGTACGAACTGACGCAGCTGCGCGCCCAGGTGGTGTCCGACCCGCTGGCCTACTGGGCCCCGGACACCGACCGCAGCGCCGCGCCCGGCGGCGGCCGCCCGGACACCGCCCGCTACGACCGCGCGGCGCGCGCCCTGGAGGACGCCCGGCGGGAGATCGAAGCGGTGCTGGATGTCCGGCAGGACGCCGAGCGGCGGCTGATGCGGCTGCGCGACGTGCTGTCCCGGGCGGACCGTACGCTCACCGAGGCGCGGCAGGCCCGCGGCGAGGTGCTCGCGAAGATCGCCGCGTCCGAGGTGCCCGCCGTCAGCGGCCCGCCCACGGCGCTGCACGAACAGCTGACCACCGCCGCCGAGTACCGCCGGCACGCCCAGTGGCACCGCCTCTCGCCCCTGCTCGACAGCCTGGAGCAGCGCGCCGAGGACGAACTGCACCGCGCCCGGGAGTCGTTGACGGCGGTCACGGCTCCCCTGGCGGTCCGGGCGGAGCTGCGCGGGCGCCTGGACGCGTACAAGGCGAAGGCCGCACGGCACGGCCTGGCCGAGGACCCACTGCTGACCGAGCGCTACGACGTCGCGCGACGGATGCTGTGGAGCGCGCCGTGCGACCTGCGGGTGGCCGAGCAGGCGGTGCTGCGCTACCAGCAGGCGGTGGCCGAGGCGCTGCTGCCACCGGCGCCGGACCGCGGGCCGGCGGACGGACCACAGGGGGGAACATGAGCGAGGAGCGGACCGGCGCCGCCCCGTGCCAGCGGCGCGACTGCCCCGGCATGTACGAGGACGTCGGCGGCGGCGAACTGTACTGCGACACGTGCGGGCTGGCGCCGGTCGTGTCCCCCGACGGCATGGTGGGGTCGTCGGCCACGGGGGTCACGGCGGCGCGGAGGGTTGGGCTGGGTGGCGGGGGCCGGGAGTCAGAGTCGAGGCCGGGGGGCTCCGGGGCGGCAGGGTCCGGGGCAGCGGGTTCGGGGGCAGCGGGGTCCGGATCGGCAGGGTCCGGGGCAGCGGGTTCGGGGGCAGCGGGGTCCGGATCGGCAGGTTCCGGATCGGCGGGCTCCGGGGCAGGGGGCTCCGGATCGGCGGGTTCCGGATCGGCGGAGGGCCGTGGTTCCGCCTCCGTGACCTCCGCCGGCGGGCGGACCGCCGCCTCCGCCCGTTCCGCGACCTCGCGGCGCTCCGTCTCCGGCCGCCTCTCCCGCTCCCTGCCGGGCGCCGCGACGCGCTCCATGTCCGTGTCCGTCCGCAGCGCCGGCCGCGGCACCGGCTCCGGGCCGTCGCGCGGACGCCTGGGCGCGGGGCTGGTGTCCGTACCGGAAGTGCCGCGGCCCGATCCGCGTACGGCCGTCCTGGAGAACCCGGAGGTCCCCGAGCGCAAGCGGTTCTGCAGCCGTGGCGACTGCGGCGCCCCGGTGGGCCGGGCGCGCGGCGACCGTCCGGGCCGTACGGAGGGTTTCTGCACCAAGTGCGGCCACCCGTACAGCTTTGTGCCCAAGCTGCGCCCCGGCGACGTGGTGCACGGCAGCTACGAAGTCGTCGGCTGCCTGGCGCACGGCGGCCTGGGCTGGATCTACCTGGCGATCGACCGCGCGGTGTCCGACCGCTGGGTGGTCCTCAAGGGCCTGCTGGACACCGGCGACGAGGAGGCCCTCGCCGTGGCCGCGTCCGAGCGCCGCTTCCTCGCCGAGATCGAGCACTCCAACATCGTCCGCATCTACAACTTCGTCGAGCACCTGGACCGTACGACCGGCAGCCTGGACGGCTACATCGTCATGGAGTACGTCGGCGGCAAGTCCCTCAAGGACATCGCCAACGAGCGGCGTACGGCGGGCGGGCGCCGCGACCCGCTGCCGGTCGAGCAGGCGTGCGCGTACGGCATCGAGGCCCTGGAGGCGCTCGGCCACCTGCACAGCCGCAATCTCCTGTACTGCGACTTCAAGGTCGACAACGCCATCCAGCAGCACGACCAGCTGAAGCTGATCGACATGGGCGCGGTCCGCCGGATGGACGACGACGAGAGCGCGATCTACGGCACGATCGGCTACCAGGCGCCCGAAGTCGCCGCGACGGGACCGTCCGTCGCCTCCGACCTCTACACGGTCGCGCGCACTCTCGCCGTGCTCACCTTCGACTTCCAGGGCTACACGAACATCTTCGTCGACTCGCTGCCCGATCCCGACAACATCGACGTCTTCCGTACGTACGAGTCCTTCTACCGCCTCCTGGTACGGGCCACCGACCCCGACCCGGTGCGGCGGTTCTCCTCGGCGGAGGAGATGGCCGAGCAGCTGACGGGGGTGCTGCGGGAGGTCATGGCACTCCGAACGGGCGAGCAGCGGCCCGCGCTGTCCACCCTGTTCGGGCCGGAACTGCGCGTCGTGGACACGGACGTGGTGGTGCCCGCGGAGGGGGACACGTCGTTGCTCGGGGCCCGCGCGGTGGCCGCAGAACCGCGCCGGGCGGGACGCGCGGGGGCAACGGGGCGGAAGAGCTGGAAGGAACGGCGAGGGCGGGGCTCGGCGAACGCGGTGGTCGGTCCGGCCGCCGGAATCGGCGCTCCCGGCGGGATCGGCGGCGGCAGGGGGCACTCCGGCGATCCCGGCGGCGGCCAGGCCGTCGCGAGCGGCACGGGTGGCGCGAGCGGTGTCGGCGGGCCGGCCGTGGCCCCGGCCGGGCAGGCCGCACAGCCTGCCGTTCCCGCCCAGGTCGCCTACGAGGTCACGTCGGCCACCGGCCCGCGGACGACGACCGGCGGCGCCGGAGCGGCGGCCGGTTCCGCCGTCGGTACCAGCGTCGAGTCCGCCAGCGGGACCGCCACCGAAGCGGCTTCCGGAGCGGCCGGCGGGACACGCGGTGCCCCGGCGCTGCGCCCGCTCGACACCGGCCTCGCCGTACTGGCCCTGCCCGTACCGCGCGTCGACCCCGCCGACCCGAACGCGGGTTTCCTCGCCGGCCTGCTGGCCGCCGCCCCCGCCGAGCTGGTCAGCGCGCTCCGCGCGGCACCCGCCGACACCATAGAGACCCGCCTGCGCAAGCTGCGGGCGCAGTTGGAGATGGGGGACGGCGCGGCGGCCCTGCGCGAGCTGCGTGCCGTCGAGGCGGACCCCGACCAGGGCTGGGCCGAGGACTGGCGGGTGGTCTGGTACCGCGGCCTGGTGGCGCTGACGAACGGTGACCGCGAGACGGCGGCGCTGTCGTTCGACGCGATGTACGACGCCTTCCCCGGCGAGTCCGCGCCGAAGCTGGCGCTCGCCATCTGCGCCGAGGTGCTGGGGCAGCTGGACAACGCGGCGGAGTACTACCGGCTGGTGTGGGCGGCCGACCGCAGTTACGTCAGCGCGGCGTTCGGGCTGGCCCGGGTGCGGTTGGCGGACGGTGACCGGGAGGGGGCGGTGGCCGCCCTGGAATCCGTACCGGAGTCCTCCATTCACTACACTGCGGCGCGCATCGCGGCGGTCCGGGCCCGGCTGCGGCAACGCTCCGCGCTCGACGCGCTGCTGGAGGATCTGCGGGCGGCGGCCGGGCAGGTGGAGCGGCTCACGGACTCCGGGCTGGACGCGGAGCGCCGCGAACGGCTGACAACCGAGGTGCTGGGCTGCGCGCTGGACTGGGTACTCTCCGGTAGCCGCGGTGCCGAGCAACGGGGGCGTACATTGCCGTCCGGGGCCCCCGGCCCCGGTTCCGGCGGCACCGCCGTCCGGCCCGGTCTGCTCGGCAGCGCACTGGACGAACGCGGCCTGCGCTTCGGCCTGGAGCGGTCGTTCAGACTGCTCGCCCGGCTGGCGCAGCGCGGCGAGGAAAGGATCGAGCTGGTGGAACGGGCCAACCGCTTCCGCCCCAGGACGTGGGTGTGACATGGGTGTGACAGGGCCGTTCCGGTGTGCGAGCTGCAGCGAGCCGCTCGAACCGGGGGACAACTACTGCGGGTTCTGCGGCGCCGATGTCGTGGCCCCGGCCGGGCCGGGGGATACCGGTGACCGCCCCACGGTCCCGCTGGGCGACGCGGCGGACCAGGGGGCGGGTCCGGTCGCGCTGCCCGCCGCGTTCCTGATGCCGGGGGCGGGAGGGGGGCAGGGGGCCGCGGGTGCGGCTCCGGCTCCGGCGTACGGGCAGGCTTCCGCGTACGGCGCGGGGCCCGAACACAGTGCGGGAGCCGGGCGCGGTGGCGAATCCCCGTACGCGCCGGGGGGCGCGCACGCCAACGGGGCGGCGCACGTCCCGCACGCGCCCGTACCGCCGCCACCCCCGCCCGGCTACGCGCCCGGAGGGCCGCAGGCCCGGACGCAGGCGGGCGTGCAAGCCGGTGTGCAGACCGGCCTGCAAGCCGGTGTGCAAGCCGGGGCCCAGCCCCATGCGCAGCCTCATGCGCCCCATCACGCGCAGTCCCATGCACCGCATGCGGAGGCGAGCGTTCCGCCCTCGGCCGGTCACGGCCCCGGGCCCCGTACGGGCCAGGCCGCCGCGCCCCATGGCGGCGCACCGGACCCGCGCATCGCCGGCTACGACCTCGCCGCCGAGGCGACGGGAGCGACGGGAGCGACGGGAGCGACGGGAGCGACGGGACCAGCAGAGCCGACGGGAGCGGCGGGCCCGGCGGGCCCGGCGGGGCCCGCGGGGCAGGGCCCCACTCCCCCGGGCAACCCGGCTGCCCCTGCCAGTCCCACCAACCCTGCCACCCCAGCCGATCCCACCAACCCCACCAGCCCCACACCCACCTCCGCCGACCTCCCCCTCTCCACGCCTCCCCCCTCCCCCGAGCACCAGACCCCCGCCCAGGGCACCCGTGTCTGCGCGGTCTGCCACGCGGGGACGGTCGCCCAGGACGGGTACTGCGAGAACTGCGGCCACGCGCAGCCGCAGGAACGCGACCACATGGAGCGGGAGCTGCCGGGCGTGGCGGCGGTCAGCGACCGGGGCCACCGCCACCACCGCAACGAGGACTTCTTCGCGGTCGCCGAGGCGGCGCTGCCGGACGGCTCGCCCGCCGTGCTCGCCGTCGTCTGCGACGGCGTGTCCTCCGCGTCCCGCCCCGACGACGCGTCCGCCGCCGCGTCCGGGACCGCGGCGCGGACACTGCTGGCCGCCCTGCCCGGCGGTACGCACCCGCAGCGGGCCATGCACGACGCGATCATCGCCGCCGCCAAATCCGTCAACGCGCTGGCCGCCGCGCCCCACCAGGCCCAGCAGCACGACCCGTACCGCCAGCAGAACGCCCCCGCCTGCACGTTCGTCGGGGCGCTGGTCGGCGGCGGGCTGCTCGTCATCGGCTGGGTCGGTGACAGCCGCGCCTACTGGGTCCCCGACGACCGCGGCGCGCCCGCCGTGCGCCTCACCGAGGACGACTCCTGGGCGGCGCAGATGGTCGCCAACAACCTGATGTCGGAGGCGGAGGCGTACGCCGACGACCGGGCGCACGCCATCACGGGCTGGCTGGGCGCGGACGCGTACGAACTGGAGCCGCACACCGCTTCCTTCAAGCCCGACGGACCGGGTGTAGTGGTGGTGTGCACGGACGGCCTGTGGAACTACGCCGAGGCCGCGGAGCAGGTGGCCGCGGTGCTCCCGGCCGACGCGCACGACCGGCCGCTGCACAGCGCGCGGACCCTGGTCGCCCATGCGCTCGCCGGCGGGGGCCACGACAACGTAACAGTGGCGGTGGTGCCGTTCCCGGAACCGCGGGGACGGGCAGGATCGGCCTGAGCACGCGCCGGACCCGCACCGCACGCACCGCACGCACCGCACGCACCTACAGCGACTCCCGCCACACGAGACGCGCGAATCAGCGGAAGCCGCAGACGTAACAGAAGCAGCAGGAGCAGGAGCAGGAGCAACAGGAGTAAAGCGCCAACGGGGGGATGATCACGGGGACTTCCGCCCGCCCATGTGTCTCTTCACCGCCGTGCGGACTTTGCACCGGAGGCTGCCCGGTGGCACAAAGGAGCGGAACAAATGGCCAACTTCTCCAAGTCCGGCGTGCCGCGGTTCACCGCCGAGGTCTACCAGAACGCGTACCTGCCCGAGGGCGGACGCGAGGTGAACGCCATCGTGACCGTCACCGCCACGGGCGGCGGCACCAGCGGCGGACTGCCGCTGTTCGCCGCCGGTACGGACGCGGCCGGGCTGGGCGCCGCCGCCCGGCACGCGGGCGTCGTGATCATGGTGGACTGCTCCGGCTCGATGGACTACCCGCCCACCAAGATGCGCAACGCGCGCGCTGCCACGGCCGCCGCGATCGAGACCGTACGGGACGGTGTCGCCTTCGCCGTGGTGGCCGGCACCCACCAGGCCGCCGAGGTCTACCCGGGCGGCGGGCGGCTCGCCACCGCCGGCCCGACCACCCGCGCCCAGGCCGGGGAGGCGCTGCGCAAGCTGAGCGCCGGCGGCGGCACCGCCATCGGCACCTGGCTGCGGCTGGCCGACCGGCTGCTGACCGAAGCGGACGTCGGCATCCGGCACGGCATCCTGCTCACCGACGGCCGCAACGAACACGAGTCGCCGCAGGACCTGCGCGCCACCCTCGACGCCTGCGCCGGGCGCTTCACCTGCGACGCCCGCGGCGTCGGCACGGACTGGGAGGTCAAGGAGGTCACCGGTATCGCCTCGGCGCTGCTCGGCACGGCCGACATCGTCGCCGATCCGGCCGGACTGGCCGCCGACTTCACGCGGATGATGGAGGCCGCGATGGGCAAGGAGGTGGCGGACGTCACCCTGCGGCTGTGGACACCGCAGGACGCACACGTCGCATTCGTGAAGCAAGTGGCACCGGCCGTCGAGGACTTGACCGGCCGCCGTACCGAATCCGGCCCGCGGACCGGCGACTATCCGACAGGTTCCTGGGGCGACGAGTCCCGCGACTACCACCTGTGCGTACGGGTTCCGGCGGCCGAAGTGGGCCGGGAGATGCTGGCCGCCCGGGTATCGCTCGTCCTCCCCGCACCCGGGGGTGATACCCCGCGGACCCTTGCGCAAGGTCTCGTACGAGCGGTCTGGACGGACGATTTGGCAGCTTCCACCACCATTAATCCCCAGGTTGCCCATTACACGGGTCAAGCCGAACTGGCACAGGTCATCCAGCAAGGGTTGGATGCCCGCAAGTCGGGCGATGCGGACGACGCGACCGCGAAACTGGGGCGGGCCGTACAACTGGCGAGCGCGTCCGGGAACGAGGAGACTGCGAAACTGCTTGCGAAGGTGGTGGACGTCGTCGACGCGGCGACCGGTACTGTGCGACTGAAGGCGAAGGTCACAGAGGCGGACGAGATGACGCTCGAAACGCGCTCGACCAAGACAGTTCGCGTCAAGAAATAACAAACTAGACGTACTACCGAACACAATCGGTACTGAGGGGGAAGATCCGACATGCCGACCTGCCCGAACGGCCATCAGTCGGTGGCCGAAGACTGGTGCGAGGTGTGCGGCCACCGGATGGCGGGCGCTGTTCCCCCACCACCCTCCCTGCCCGCGGGATTCCTCAACACACCTCCGGCCGGCCAGCCGGCCCCGCCGCCCCCCGCGCCCCAGGGCGGCCCCGGCGACACGGGCGGCGGTCCCGGCGGTCCCGGCGGCTCCCAGGGCGGGCAGGGCTTCCCGCCCCAGGGTCAGGCACCTCAGGGTCAAGCGCCTCAGGGGCAGGCACCTCAGGGGCAGGGTCCTCAGACTCCGCCGCCCCATGGCCGGCCGCCTCAGACCGCAGCTCCCCAGTCCCCGCCGCCCGCTCCGCAGGGCGGCCCCATGGGCCAGGGCCCGGCGGCGCAGGGACCGATGGGCCAAGGCCCCGGCCCGGCCCCCGCACCCGGCCCGCACGGCAGCCAGGGCGGGCAGGCCAGTCACGGCAGCCAGGGCGGGCAGGGCGGTTACGGCTTCCCGCCCCCGGCCTCCGGCCCGAACACTCCCGCGCCTCCTCCCCCGCAGGCCCACGGCCCCGGCGCCGGCCAGTCCGGCCACCCGGGACAGCCGATGCCTCCGGGACCACAGAGCCAGCCGGGACAGCCGGGGCCGCACAGCCAGCCGGGTCAGCAGGGCCAGCCGGAGCTGTGCCCGCAGTGCCGTACGCCGCGTGAGGCGATGGCCCCGTTCTGCGAGGAGTGCCGCTACAACTTCCAGACGCACTCGGCGACCTCTTACGCCCCGCCGCCCCCCGCCCCGCAGGGCGGCCCGGGTCCGCAGGGCGGCCAGGGCGGCTACGGCTTCCCGCCCCCGCAGCAGGGCCCACACACCCCGCCGCAGCAGTACGAGTACCAGGGCTCGCGCCCGTCGCAGATCAACCGTCCCGCCGAACCGCTCTCCTCCGAGCAGTCCGGCCAGTTCGGCCAGCCCGTCCACGGTGGCCAGCCGGGCCCGTACGAGCCCCAGCAGCCTCCGCAGCAACCGCCCGGCCAGCAGCCCGGTTCCCACGGTGCGCCCGTGGGCCAGCCCGGTCCGCTGCCCTCGCCCCCGGCCCGGTCGACCGACGACGACTGGCCGCTGCCTCCTCCCAGCGCCCAGACCCCGCCCCCGCCGCCCGCGCAGCCGGGCCCGCAGGGTGGCCCGGACCACAGCCAGGGCGGCCAGGGCGGCCAGGGCGGCTACGGCTTCCCGCCCCCGCAGCAGGGCCCGCACACCCCGCCGCAGCAGCAGGGCCCGTACGAGCCCCAGCAGCCGGGTCCGTTCGAAGCTCAGCAGCCGGGGCCGTTCGAGCCTCAGCAGCAGGCGCCGTACGACCCGCAGTCCGCGCAACAGGCGCCGCCGCAAGCTCCGTTCGAGCCGCAGCAGCAGCCCGGCCCCTTCGGCCAGCCGCCGCAGCAGCAGCCGGAGCCGCACCAGCAGCCGCAGCCCGACCAGCAGTGGCACCAGCCTGCGCCGGGGCCCGCCGCCCCGCCCGGCCCGCCGCCGGTCGTCGGTGACGGCTGGGTGGTGGCGATCGCCCCCGACCGCGAGTACTTCATGGCCATGATGGGCCGCAGCGGCCCGGAGGCGGCGGGCCTGAACCTGCCCGCCTACTCCCCCGAGCAGCAGATCCCGCTCACCGGCCCGCAGATCACCATCGGCCGCCGCCGGCACAGCACGGGCGAGTCCCCGGACATCGACCTGGGCCGCCCGCCGGAGGACCCGGGCGTCTCGCACCAGCACGCCCTCCTGGTCCAGCAGCCCGACGGCAGCTGGGCCGTGGTCGACCAGAACTCCACCAACGGCACCACCGTCAACCTGGCCGAGGACCCCATCCAGCCGTACGTCCCGACCCCCCTCCACGAGGGCGACCGCATCCATGTGGGCGCCTGGACCACCATCACGGTCCGCCGCGCCTGACCCGCCGGACGCCCGCCCGCACCGGGCGCCGCCAAGCGCCTGCCGGTAAGCGCCTGCCCCGGCTCACCCGCCGGGGCCGGCGCTTTCGGCTTCCACACGCTGTCGACTTCCGCACGCTGGCGGCCGCGCCTCAGGCGCGCCCGGACTCCGCGTCCCCCGGCAGCGGCCACCGCAGCGGGCCGTCCGGCGAGTCGAGCCAGGCGTACTGGTGGGTGTCGCGCACGGTGACGCCGAAGCGTTCGCGGCGGGGGCGGCCCTCGCGTCGCCACAGGTCGTAGGACTCGCGCGGGGTGAGGCTGCCGGCGGTCAGGGACCACACGAAGTGGAACCTCTCGTCCCGCAGCACTTCGCGGGGCAGGCCGTCGCGCGGGCCCCAGCGCCTGCCGCCGGTCACAACGGGGCTCCCGGGGACGCCGGAGGGGTGGGCGTCGGGGTCGGGGCGGGCACGCAGCGGTACGAAATAGGCCGGCGTGGCCAGGAAGCGGCCCTCCGCCCGTACGGCGCCCGGGTCCGTCACGCGCAGGGCGAGCAGGCCGGTGGCCAGGGGCGCCAGGACGAGCGCGCCGGGTGTGCACTGGGCGATCCACGCGGGCGGCACGGACGGCAGCGCGCAGGTCGCGACGACCCGGTCGTACGGCGCGCGTTCCGGGCAGCCGAGGGCGCCGTCGCCGGTCACCACGGCCGGCCGGTACCCGGCCGCCGCCAGCCGCTCCCGCGCCGGACCGGTGATCTCCTCGTCCAGGTCGACGGTGGTCACCTGCTCCACGCCCAGCCGGTGGGCCAGCAGGGCCGCGTTGTAGCCGGTGCCCGTGCCGATCTCCAGGACGCGGCAGCCGGCGCCCGGCCTCCGCTCCTCCGCCTCCTCGACCCGCAGTTCCTCCAGCATCATGGCCATCAGCGACGGCTGGCTGCTGGAGGACACCAGCTCGCCGTCCCGCATGCACGTCGCGAGCGCCCCGTCCGTATAGGCGCCGTCCAGCCAGCGGGCCCGCCGCTGCGGGTCGGGGTCGGAGCCGGACAGGCGCTGGTAGCCGCGCGGAGTGGTCACGAAGTAGTACGGGACGAAAAGGTGTCGCGGCACCTCCTCGAAGGCGGCCCGCCACCGCGGGTCGCCGAGGTGGCCGCCCGCCCTGATCTGCCGGACCAGCCCGGCACGCGCCGCGGCCGCCGGGTCGCGGTCCGGCCGCGGACCGGACTGTGTACCGCTCATGTCTCCACTGTCCTACGTCGCAGGTCTTCGGCCGAGCCGCCCGGCACGGCCGCGTCGTCTGACACCATGGAAGGGTGAACAAGATTCCGCGCGGCACGCTTCAGGAACAGACCTTTTACGAGCAGGTCGGCGGCGAGCCGACCTTCCGCCGCCTGGTGCACCGTTTCTACCAGGGGGTGGCCGAGGACCCGCTGCTGCGGCCGATGTACCCGGAGGAGGATCTGGGACCGGCCGAGGAGCGGCTCGCGCTCTTTCTCATGCAGTACTGGGGCGGGCCCCGTACGTACAGCGACGGCCGCGGTCACCCGCGGCTGCGGATGCGGCACGCGCCCTTCACGGTGGACCGCGCCGCGCACGACGCCTGGCTCAAGCACATGCGCGACGCGGTGGACTCGCTGGAGCTGTCGCCCGAGCACGAGACGCAGCTGTGGAACTACCTGACGTATGCGGCGGCGTCGATGATCAACGCGGCGGACTGAGGGCCGCGGGACTCCGGGGCACGTCGGCATACGGAGTCGTGGATACGAAGTCGCAGGGGCCGGCGCGGGGTTTTCGCCCCCGCACCGGCCCCTGACGCGTTTCCCGGAACGCTCCTCAGGCGGGTGTCACCGGCAGCGCCGACGGCCCGCCCGTGCGGACCGCGACCGATCCGTACGGCGTCCGCAGCCGCAGCCAGCCGCCCGCGGCCAGCAGCGTCAGCGCCGGCGGCTCCGCCAGGGCGGCGCCCCCATGGCCCGGGCCGGTGCCCGCGGGCCCGTGGCCGAACGCCTGCGCCCCGGCCCGTGCCGGGCGCAGGAAGCCCAGGGACTGCGCGGCGTGCGCGGCCCGCAGCGGCAGGTGGGTGTCGCCCAGCGTGCGCGACCAGATCTCGCGGCCGATGCGGTCGCGCTCGGCGCGCGTACGGCGTTCCGGCGGCAGGGCCTCGTCCCGGGCGCGGAACTCGGCGACGGCGAGCGCGACGGTCCTGCCGAGCGCCTGCGGCGAGGGCAGTCCCGGCACCTGCCGCCAGCCGCCGCGCGGTGGCAGGACGCCGGCCCACGGCGGGCCGGTGACGGCCGCCGGCAGCGTCAGGCTGTCCGCCGACTCGTCGATGCCTTCGAGCAGGTCTCCGGCGGAGACGGTGCGGTCGAACCCGATGGCGGGGGCCGCTCCCGTACCGGCCGACGGGCCGGACGCGGCCGGTGCCAGGCGGGCCGTACGGATCGCCAGCACCTCGAACGACGGCGGGCGCCCGAACACGGCGAGCACCCCGCCGCCCGCCTGCAACCGCACCGCGGCGGCGCGGTCGTAGTGGATCAGCCGGGCCAGGAAGGCGGCGAGGTCCGCCGCCTCCCCGGCATCGGCCAGGCGCAACGCCGTCATGCGGCGACTGCCCCCTCCTGCTGCTCCGCGTCGGCCCCGGTGTCCAGGTACTCCATGAGGAACGACTTCTCCTCCGCGGTGATGCGGCGGGGCCGCTCCGCGGTGAAGTCGTAGGGGACCACGACGGTCGAGGCGCGGACGTACACCGTGTCCTCGTCCTTGATCTCGTAGGAGATCGTCATCGACGCGGCGCCTATCTTCGTCACCCAGGACTCGACGGTGACCGGCGCGTGCCGGTGCACCAGCGGGCGTACGTAGTCGATCTCGTGGCGGGCCACGACGGACCCGCCGGAGAAGGACGTGCTGCCCTCGCCCGGCGCCAGCCGCCACATGAAGTCGATCCGCGCCTCTTCCAGGTAGCGGATGAACACCACGTTGTTGACATGGCCGAAGGCGTCCATGTCGGACCAGCGCAGCGGGCAGGAGTAGAGGTGTCGCACGCGGCTCAGCCCCGGGTGAGCTTCTTGTACGTGGCGCGGTGCGGACGGGCCGCGTCCGGGCCCAGGCGCTCGACCTTGTTCTTCTCGTACGACTCGAAGTTGCCCTCGAACCAGAACCACTTGGACTCGCCCTCGTACGCCAGGATGTGGGTGGCGACGCGGTCCAGGAACCAGCGGTCGTGGGAAACGACCACGGCACAGCCGGGGAACTCCAGCAGCGCGTTCTCCAGCGAGGACAGGGTCTCGACGTCGAGGTCGTTGGTCGGCTCGTCGAGGAGCAGCAGGTTGCCGCCCTGCTTGAGGGTGAGCGCCAGGTTCAGGCGGTTGCGCTCACCGCCGGAGAGCACACCGGCCGGCTTCTGCTGGTCCGGGCCCTTGAAGCCGAACGCCGACACGTAGGCGCGGGACGGCATTTCGACCTGGCCGACGTTGATGTAGTCCAGCTCGTCGGAGACGACGGCCCACAGGGTCTTCTTGGGGTCGATGTTGGCGCGGGTCTGGTCGACGTAGGAGATCTTGACCGTGTCGCCGACCTTGATCTGGCCGGAGTCCGGCTCCTCCAGGCCCTGGATCATCTTGAACAGCGTGGTCTTGCCCGCGCCGTTGGGGCCGATGACGCCGACGATGCCGTTGCGCGGGAGGGTGAACGACAGGTCGTCGATGAGGACCTTGTCGCCGAACGCCTTGTTCAGGTGCTCGACCTCGACGACGACGTTGCCCAGGCGCGGGCCCGGCGGGATCTGGATCTCCTCGAAGTCCAGCTTCCGGGTCTTCTCCGCCTCGGCCGCCATCTCCTCGTAACGGGTCAGACGGGACTTGGACTTGGCCTGCCGGCCCTTGGCGTTGGAGCGGACCCAGTCCAGCTCTTCCTTCAGACGCTTCGCACGCTTGGCGTCCTTCTGGCCCTCGACCTTCAGGCGGGCGGCCTTCTTGTCCAGGTACGTGGAGTAGTTGCCCTCGTAGGCGATCGCGCGGCCGCGGTCCAGCTCCAGGATCCACTCGGCCACGTTGTCGAGGAAGTACCGGTCGTGGGTGACGGCGACGACGGTGCCGGCGTACTTGGCGAGGTGCTGCTCCAGCCACTGCACGGACTCGGCGTCCAGGTGGTTGGTGGGCTCGTCGAGGAGCAGCAGGTCGGGGGCCTCCAGGAGGAGCTTGCACAGCGCGACGCGGCGCTTCTCACCACCGGAGAGCTTGGTGACGCCCCAGTCGCCGGGCGGGCAGCCCAGCGCGTCCATGGCCTGCTCCAGCTGGGTGTCCAGGTCCCAGGCGTTGGCGTGGTCCAGGTCCTCCTGGAGCTTGCCCATCTCCTCCATCAGCGCGTCGGAGTAGTCGGTCGCCATCAGCTCGGCGACCTCGTTGAAGCGCTTGAGCTTGTCCATGATCTCGCGGGCGCCGTCCTGGACGTTCTCCAGGACCGTCTTGGACTCGTCCAGCGGCGGCTCCTGGAGGAGCATCCCGACGGAGAAGCCCGGGGTCAGGAACGCGTCACCGTTCGACGGCTGCTCAAGACCCGCCATGATCTTCAGCACCGTCGACTTGCCGGCGCCGTTGGGCCCCACGACACCGATCTTCGCGCCCGGCAGGAAGCTCAGCGTCACGTCGTCAAGGATGACCTTGTCGCCGTGCGCCTTGCGCGTCTTGCGCATCGTGTAGATGTACTCAGCCAAGAGAAACCGTCCGGCAGTCTGGATCTGTCATGGTCAATGCGGCTCCGCCGCGTGGGCCGATGAGCGGCTCCGCCGCGCGAGGGCAGATACACCCCATCTTGCCGTACGGCCAGCCCGCGATGGAAACGAGTACCTCAGGGGCCGGTGTTCCGAGGCCGGTGCCGGGCCCGGTGCCGCGGGCGGGAGCCGGGCCCGGCGCCGGGAACGCCGCCGCCCTCCGAGGCCGAGGAGCGGTCTCGGCTCGGCCACGGAGGGCGGCGGGTGTGGTGCGTACGGTCACGGAGCGGGCGGAGCCGCGCCGCCGCGTGGTGGGCGGGTGCGCCGGGTCACGCGGCGGAGGGGATCGCGTCGCGCTCCGTCACCCCGGGCCCCGGGTGTTCGCACACCCCGGGCCCGGAGGACGTCCGCTCCTCGGTTACTGGGTGACGCCCGCCTTCTTCTTACGGAGGAAGAAGACCGCGCCGCCGCCGACGACGACCAGCGCGACCGCGACGCCCGCGATCACCGGGGTGGCGTTGCTGGAGCCGGTCTCGGCCAGGTCGCCGCCCGCGCCGCCGCCGGTGCTGCCGGAGCTGGTGCCGCCGGCCGTGGCCGGGCTGGGCTGCGGGGAGGGCTTGCCGGTTCCGGTGCCGGCGGTCTTGCAGTCGAGGACACCGGTGAAGGTCTTCGTGAAGCCGCCCTCACCCTTGATCGTGATCTCGTACGCCTGGTCCTCGCCGACCGGGACGGTGATCGTCTCGGACTTGCCCGGCGCGATCACGTGCTCCTTGCCGGAGAGCTGGAAGCGGAACGCCGCGTCGCCCTTGTTGGTGGCCGTGACGTCCACGCCGCCCTTGGAGCAGTTCTTCTCGGCGGTGACCGCCGGGGCGGCGCCCTGCTTCTTCCAGGACGCGGTGGCGGTCGCGGTCGCGGTGGACTCGCTGGAGCCGGCCAGGATCATGGTCTGGCTCTTGACGCGGCCGACGCTGCCGGTGAAGGCCCGGCCGACCGAGACCTTCGTGGCGGCCTGGGCGGTCAGCGAGGTGGCGCCGTCCTTCGCGCCCGCGGGCACGTCGAAGAAGAGCTTGGTGCCGTTGGTCGCCTTGGTGACGGGCTTGCCGTCCGCGCCGACCACCTGCACACCGGCGGGGGCACCGGCGGCCGGGGAGACGGTCACGCTGTTGGCGTTGGTGTGGACCGTGACGGGGCCCAGCTTGCTGCCGGACTTGCCGGAGACGGCCGGCGGGTCCAGCTTGAGCGACGCCTCGGGCTCGGTGAGGCTCTCCGCGCTCTTCGCCAGGTAGTCGGCGAGCTTCTCGGCCGCGGGGTCGACGGCGTCGACCTTGACGTGGTCGGAGAAGCGCCAGATCGCGACCTGGGTACCGGCGGCAGCGGTCTTCTCGGTCAGGCTCCCGGCGCCGGCCTTCTTGGCGAGCGAGGCCAGGTCGTTCACCTGCGGGTAGGAGTTCTGCAGGATCCAGCGGATCTTGCCGGCGTCCTGGTTGTTGTGCAGCGAGGACGCGCTCCAGGGCACCTCCTGGTACTTCGCCTGCTGCTGCGTCGGCGTGCTGATGTCGATGCAGTACGTCTGGAGGGTGCCGCCGCCCTCGACGGTCATCTCGAAGAGCCCGGCACCGATCTGCTGGTCGTGCCCGCCCGCGTGCAGCACCGCCTGGCCGTAGGTCTTCAGACCGCCGAGCGTGGCGCTGGCGCCCCCGTGGGCGGGCGTCGCGTCATCAGCCGCGGCGGGACCCGCGGTGGTTATCGCACCCGCCGCGACCAGGCCCGACGCCAGGACCGCGGCGGCAAGGCGGGCTGCGCCCCGCCTCTTCACAGAAATCATGAATTTCCCCTCTGGGCGAGGCGGGATCGATAGGGGAGATGCCTCGCCGGAATGAACCCAAAGAACTCAACAGCCGAATACATCAGCCCCCGTGAGTACTCGTGAGTACCCGACGGATCCTAGAGATCGGGCGCAACAGGGCCCCCCGTAATACCGTCCCATAAGAGATCCGATCCGCAATCGTTACCGACTACACCCCTCTTGACCTGGCAATATCGACAAATCACCGGGACTTTCCGGGCACTGACCGCTTCTCAGGCTTATGGCACATCGGGGTCGCGGACGGTACGTCGGAGGGCGCATCCCGGAACGCCCCACGAAGCGCCGGTCCAGGTTTCAGAGTGCGGCAATGGCCGTCTCCTCTCGGGGGCCGGCGGCCGGTGAGCGAGGGTCGCCGCGTTCGTCCTCGCCCGGTGGAGACGACCAGTCAGGGGCGGCCGTCGGATCGTGTGCTGGTGCTTTCGGCGCCCCGGATTCCGATGGCTCCGGGGCCGGGGCGCCGGGCCCTCGGGGCGCTTCGGCCGCGCCCGGTTGCCCGGCCGGCTGCGTCAGCTCCGTACGTACCCGGGTGATCCGGCGGAAGGCGGAGGTGCCGCGCGACAGGTCGTGTCCGACCGCGACGGCGTCCACTTCGACCGACACCCGCCGCTGTCCGCCCTTCTCCTCGGGCAGTTCCCGCTCCCACACCCGCATCCGGCCGTGCACGACGAGTGGTTCGCCGCGCGAGACCGAAGCGGCGACGTGGTCCGCGAGCGCCCGCCACGCGCGGACGGTGTAGAAGCTCGGGTCCCCGTCGGCCCAGCAGCCGCGCTCCTTGTCCCAGCGCCGCGTGGACGTCGCCAGACGGAACCGCACCGTCGAAGCACCCGTCGTCGTCTGCCGGTGCTCCACCGCCGTCGCGGCGTTCCCCACCAGCGTCACCATCGTTTCGTACATCGTCATCGCCCTCCCCCGTCGCGGGCCCCCGGCGGGCCCCTCGGCCCGGTCCCGGGCCTGCGTGGAACCCATGCTGCACGGGTTCGCCGGAGCCCGCCGGAGCCTGTGCGTTACCACCGGGTTGTGGACAACTCCGTCACCCTGACGGGGGTTTCCCCAACCCGGCCCGCTGCCGCCGAGCCCACTGCCGCCCGGTCCGCCGCCGCCCAGCCCACTGCCGCCCGGTCCGCCGGCTCAGAGCCCCGCCGCCACCGCGTACTGCTCCCGCACCTCCCGATAACGCAGCAGCTCGGCGGCGACCGGTTCCAGCACCGCAGCGCGCCCGCAGCCCGCGGCCGCCGACCGCAGCCCGCGCTCCGCTTCCTGGCCGTACCGCCTGGCCGCACCGCGCCCCGCCATCCCGCACACCCACGACAGGGCCGGACCGCCCGTCGTCCCGATGGCCGTCACCAGCAGCGCCGACAGCCACTCCGCCGCCTCCGCCGCGCCCACCGCCACGGCCAGCAGCCACAGCAGCCCCGTCACCTGCAACGCCGTCAGCACCCCCTGCGCCACGCCGACCGCCGTCCACCACCGCGGCCGTACCTGCGGCCCGGCGCGCAACGCGCTCTCCGACACCGCGGCCGCCCGGTCCAGCGCCTCCGGCAACTCCTCGGCTCCCCGTACCGCCGCCTCGCGCACTGCCTGCGACCAGGGCGCAGGAAGGCCCTCCGACGCCTCCGCCGCCACGGCCCGTACGGCCTGCTCGACCAACGGCCGCGCCGTCGCCCGCCCGTCCACCGGCACCCACCCGCTCACCGTGTCGTACGCGTCGTCACCGCCCGCCTGCGAACCGGCGTCCGGCTCCGTGTACGCGTCCCGGTGCCACAGCCGCGACGCCCCCGTACGTCCCGGGCTCGTCCGCCCGGACCGTCCGCGCGCCGCCTCCGTACGCCGTCGCCTGCGCAGCCGCAGGCGCAGCCACGGAGTGCCGCACGCCCGCTCCCCGTGCCGCAGCCAGTCCCGCTCCGCCGCGCTCCCCATCGCCCCGGCACCGACCGCCTCGGCGAGCCAGTCCTCGAACTCCTCGCGGGACGGTTCCGTCAGCCCGTACCGCCCGTCCGCCACATACACCGGCCACAGCCGCCCTGCCGCCGCGTCCACGTCGGCGGCCAGCCGCCGGTCCGCCGCACCGCGCTCCGCGACGAACTGCCGCAGCGCCTCCTTCAGTTCCCCGACCCCCTCCCCCGTGGCCGCCGACAGCGCCAGCACCGCCGCACCCGGCTCGCCGTGCTCACCGAGGGCCAGCCCGTCCTCGTCCAGCAGCCGCCGCAGATCGTCGACGACCTGGACGGCGGCCTCCCCCGGCAGCCGGTCCACCTGATTGAGCACGACGAACGTGACCTCGGCATGGCCAGCCAGCGGGCGCAGATACCTTTCGTGCAGCACGGCGTCCGCGTACTTCTCCGGGTCGACCACCCAGATCACCGCGTCCACCAGCTTCAGCATCCGGTCCACCTGCTCGCGGTGCCCCGCCGCCGCCGAGTCGTGGTCCGGCAGGTCCAGAAGGACGAGCCCTGGAAGTACGGCCGAGCCGCCGGCGGGTGTGTGTCTGCGGCGCGCCGGTACTCCCAGCCGGTCCAGCAGCCCGTCGGCGCCCGGCAGCCCGCCGGACCACACGCAGGCCACCGGCTCCGCGGTCGTCGGGCGGCGCGCCCCCACGTCCGAGCGGTCCGCCCCCGCGAGCGCGTTGAACAGCGACGACTTTCCGCTGCCCGTGGCTCCCGCGACGGCGACGACGGTGTGTTCCCCGGACAGCCGGTACCGCTCGTCCGCCGCGTCGAGCACCCGCCCCGCCTCGGCCAGCGTGGTCCCGTCCAGCCGCGTCCGGGACAGCCCGACCAGTTCCCGCAGGGCGTCCAGCCGCGGCCGCAGCCGCTCTCCGGCCGAGCGCCGTGGCCTGGGCGACGCGCCCGCGAACTCGATCGGCGCCGCTTCGGGGACGCGGGTCCGAGGCTCCTGTACGGGTTCGCCGGGCTCCTGGAGTACGGCCAGTACGGCTTCGAGCTCGTTCTCGCCCTCCTCCTCCCACTCCTGCCATTCACGCTGCCGGTACCACTCGTCCTCGTCCTGCCAGGCGTTCCCGTATCCGGTCCCCGGACCGGGACCGTGCCCACGTCCATCTCCGTCCGCGTGCCTGTCTTGCCGGTCTTCTGCCGCGTTCGCGGGCCCGTCCTGGGCCGGGGGCCGGTCCCGGTCCTCCCACTCCAGCCACTCGGGCCACTCACGCCACCCGGCCCTGTCGCTCCCGCGAGACTCCGCCGCTTCCCGTACGCGGGCCTGCCGTCGTTCTGCGGCGGGCCTCGCGTCGGCGCCGTCCTTCGCGCGACGCGCGATCAGCCCGTCGTTCCAGGAGACGGGCACGTCGACCGGGGCGGGGGCGGCGGGGCGGGACGCTTCCGGGGCCGCGTGTTGTGGGTCCGGGCCCGGCTGCGGAGGACAGCCCGGCTGCGAGGGTGTCCGAGCCTCCGCGCCTTCATCCTCGGACCGGTCCCGATCCCGGTCCTGGCCCTCGCCCCAATCCTGATCCTGATCCCGATCCCCGTCCCGGTCTCGATCCCGGCCCCGGCCCTCGTCCGGACTTCCCACAGGAGCAGTCACCGCGTCACCTTCTCCTTCTGCAGTAGCGACAGCGCGGCGATCAGCGCGGCCTGGTGGTCCGGCCGCACTCCCAGCGACTCCAGCGGCGCCAGGCGCCGCTCCCGTTCGCCGTCCAGCGCGCGCTGCAGGTACGTGTCGAGCAGCCGGCCGCCCCGGTCGCGCAGCCGTACCGCGGCCTGTGCCCCCATCAGTCCGGCGAGGGCCTCGCCCGCCGTACGGGCCCGGCGCCCGCCCAGCAGCGTGGTGGCCAGCAGCGCCGCCGCCTCCTCCGGGTCGGCCGCGGCCTTCGCGCGCTCTTGGGCCCGTGCCCCGCGCGCCGCGCGTCCGCCACGCGCCGCGCGCGCTTCCCGTACGCCCTCCTCCGCCAGCTCCTCCAGGCAGCGCCGCCAGCGCCGTACGACCACGCCCAGTCGGGCGGCCGAGGCCGCCGCGTCCGTCGCTTCCGTCAGGGGGGCGGCGTCCGCCGCGGCGGGGTCCCGGCGCCATGCCTCGGCGGCCCGCTCGTCAGCCTGTTCCACCGCGCAGCGCAACAGGGAGGTGAGTCCGTGGGTGAGCGCGTCCAGCAGTTCGTCGGGGCGGCCGCCGAGTTCGTGGTCCCGCCAGTGGGCCCGGGCGTCGCCGGACAGCACCTCGCCCTGTTCGACCTCCCGCCGCACCCGCGCCGCGGCTTCCCCGTAGGCCTGCTCCACCTGGTCGGCCAGCCGCAGTGCGGCGGCGTGCTGGGAGGCGCAGGCCCCGGCGAGGGCCGGCATGCGGGAGTGCAGCGAGGCCAGGATTCCGGCGGTGGTGCGGGCCGCCGCCGCGTTCCGTACCTCGGCGTCCTGCGCGTGCCGTTCCAGCCAGCGCCGCAGTGCCGCCACCGCGGTGGCGGGCAGCAGCCCGGTGCCGCCGCCGGCCGACTCGGGCAGTTCGGGGATGGTGAAGCGGGGTACGTCACCGAGCCCGGCGCGGGTCAGCAGTGCCGCGTACCGGGCCGAGATGTCGGTGGCGATCTGGTGCGGCACCCGGTCCAGCACGGTGACGAGGGTGACGTCGTACTCCTTGGCCGTACGCAGCAGGTGCCACGGCACCGCGTCCGCGTACCGGGCGGCGGTGGTGACCAGCACCCATACGTCGGCCGCGCAGATCAGCTCGGCGGCCAGCTCCCGGTTGCGCGCGACGAGCGAGTCGATGTCCGGGGCGTCCAGGAGCGCCAGCCCGCTGGGGAGCGCCGGTTCCGTCTCGACGCGCAGGGGGGCCACGCCCGCCGCGCTCTTCGCGTCGCCCCCGCCGTCCCCGTCACCCTCGCTCTCGTACGCGCGCTCGCGTTCACAGGCGTCGTCGTACGCGTCCAGGGCCTCCGGGCCGTCCTGCTCGGGCACCCAGACGCGGGTGAACTGCGGCAGCACGCGCCGCCCGGCGAACCAGTGGTGATCGTCGGGGTGGCACACGAGCACCGGCGTACGCGTCGTCGGCCGCAGCACACCGGCCTCGCTGACGCGCCGGCCCACCAGCGAATTGACCAGGGTGGACTTGCCGGCCCCGGTGGAGCCGCCGATGACGGCGAGGAGGGGGGCCTGAGGAGCGCGCAGCCGGGGCATCACATAGTCGTCGAGCTGGTCCAGCAACTCGGACCGGGTGCGCCGGGCGCGGGCGGCGCCGGGCAGTGGCAGCGGGAAGCGCGCGGCGTCGACGCGGTCGCGCAGCGCGGACAGAACGTCAAGGAGCCGGGGTTGTACGTCCAAGGTTGCCACACGTGCAGAATGCCCAATTTTGGCAGGTTTTTGAAGCGTATAGCCCTCTGTGCGCGCCGCGTAAACCCGTACAGAACGGGATCAGCGACGCGTGAGGCAGTCGCGATCAGAGGGACTCAGGCATAACGAGTGCACAACACCCGACGCGTGAGGCGCCAAAAGCGATGCAGAATTCGTACCTGCCTGCGATTATCGGGACCGCTTCACCGAACCTCCACAACGTGCCACGGAGGTGAAGCAACCGGGACGAGGCACACGGAGCCCTATCCTTGTCGGCGGCCCGTGATCCACGCCCACCACCTGGCCCCCGTAGCTCAGTGGATAGAGCAGGTGCCTTCTAAGCACTTGGCCGCAGGTTCGAGTCCTGCCGGGGGCGCTCTTCTTCCGCCGTCGGGCGCCGGTGGGCGCGACGGCCCTTCCCGACGACACGCCGGAGCCGATGGCCTACCGGCGGCTCGGACGCACGCATGACCGTACGAGTGGCCGTATGAGTGGAGGCGTGGACGCGCCGGTGGGTGGCTCAGCGTGCCGCCGCGACGCATGGCCGGGTGGCGAGCAGACGCGCCGTCTGTTCCTACAGCCTCGGCGAGCCCTACAAGCTGTCGGTCCCTACAGACATCGCCTCTGCAAAGGCCTGTCCCGACAGACGCCCGTCCCTACAGGCCGTCTTGTGCCGGGGCGCGGCGCTCGGCCTGTTCGAGTCGGTAGACGACGTCGAGAAGGTCCATGACCTGTTTGCGGCCCTCCGCCGACAATTCGCCGGCGCGCAGGGCCATCAGTTTCACCTCGTGGCTGTGGCCCGCGGCTTCCCGGCGTTTGCGTTCGGCCGCCAGTTCGTCCAGTTGCCGGGTGACCCGGCTGGTCACCGCCTCGTCGAAGAAGTACGCGGCGGGCACTCCGAAGAAATCAGCCAGGGCCTGAAGGTGCTTGAGCGTGGGATTGGACTTGCGTTCCTTGCGGAGTTGCCAGATGTAGCTCTGGGAGACGGTGACTCCGGTGCGGCGGATCGCGGCCGCCACATGCTCGTTGCTGTACTCCTGGCCGTCCCCGCGCCGGACGGTCCGGAAGAGGTGGTTGAGCTTCTCGGCAAGGCCGCGCCCCGTCCGTTCCGTACTCACGCCGCCTCCTGTACCGCAACCGTGGCCGCAACAGCGCAGCCGGGGTCCCACGTGGTTCAACGTACATGTTTGCCACAGGCCTTCACCACAGGGGAATCACGTCAACCATTCGGCCGGAGTTACCGGAACACCTCGGAACGCGGGGACGATCGGGCGGTTCGGGTACGGCGCAATTGGCCGGGCCGCCCGGAGAAGGCCGCCGCGGGCCGCGGAAGGGCGCAGAAGACGACTGAAGGGCACAGAAGGCCGTGGAAGACCGGAGAAGGCCACGGAAGGCCGGAAGTTCACGTTAGCTGAGATGAACGAGGTGGCGTGCAGAACACCGGAGCGGGCGCTGATTGCGTTTCGTGGGCTTTCTTTGCCGAGGTCGGCGGATACGTGAAAACGGCCGGGCCGGTTCACGTGAGTTCCCACGAAATGGCGTGGGAGGGCGCGGAGCAGGGCCCGACGAGGCGGGACGGAACCGATGCCGCGGGATGGCGCGACGCCGGGCCCGCCGGGCTACTTCTTCCCCTCGCGCTTCATCTGGCGGCGTTCGCGGCCGTTGGGATGGCGGACGACCACACCGGCCATGCCGACGGAGCCGGTGAGCCGGATCAGCGGGGTGTCCGGGAGGCGCTCCGGGGTGGTCTTGTCCCTGAGGGTGCCGAGGCCGGGCGCGACGCCGTCGGTGTTCGCGGCCCAGCCCTCGGGAATGACGACGGTCACGCCCGCCATCTCGCCGTACACCTCCACCTCGACCTCGGGCAGCCGGCATCCGGTACGGGTGAAGTCGAGCCGGACGCCGCCCATGCCGCCGTGCGCGGTGATGTGCGCGGGCACTTCCCAGCGTCCGACGCGGGCCGCGCCGTGGAAGCCGCCCTTGAGGACCAGGGGTTCGCCCGGGTCGGCCACGGACACGGAGCGCGGCAGGTCGGCGGTGAGCGGCGCCAGGTCGGCGAAGGTCTTGGCGGTCAGCGCCTGTTCCAGTCGGGTGTCGAGCTCCGCGAGGTCGACACGTCCCTCGGCCGCCGCCTCCCGCAGCCGTTCCACCACGGCCTCCCGGTCGGAGTGCGAGGCGCGCAGGTCGCCCCAGGGAGCGGGTTCCGGAGTCTTGGCGGTCATACGGCAGATGATACGAACAAAGAGCCCGCGCGCGGCGTGCCTGCGCTACGGCCTGACGGACCCTGCCCGCGGCGTGCCCCGTTACGGCTCCGGCTCGGCGGGGTGTTGACCCCCGGAGGCGCGGTGAGGTTTGCCCCACCTCGATCCGGGCCCTGGCCCGACTGTGTTCACGGGCTCCTCGCACCAGCATGAGAGGCGATCGGCGATCGCCTTCATGACGGACTTCCGGCCGGCTCGTGGCAAGCCCACGGGCCGGCCGCGTGCGAGGAGAGGAATGCTGCCATGCCGCGTCCCACGGACAGGTCGGGTGCCGGAGTATGAGCCTGGACGAACGGTCGCGCCCCGGTGGGCCGTTACGGCCCCGCCCCCGTGACGGCCGTGTCCCCTATGACAGCCGTATCCTCCGTAAGCCTTTGCGGTCGAGCCCGGCCGACGGCCACCCGACCGTCCACCGCGACCGGGCCATAGACGGACTGCGGGCGCTGGCGCTACTGGCCGTACCGACCGGTCACTGGCTCATCGGCGGGTTGGTCCGCGACGCCGACAGCGCGCTGCACAACGCCAGTCCGCTGTCCTCGTTCGCCCCGCTGGCGCCGATCACCTGGGTGCTCCAGATGCTGGGCATCTTCTTCCTCGTCGGCGGCTACGCCTCCGTCCTGTCCTTCCGGCGCGCCGCCGAACGGGGCACGACGCCGGGCGACTGGCTGCGCGGCCGACTGGCCCGGCTGTTAAGGCCGGCCGTCGGCGTCACCGCAGTCTGGGCAGTGCTCGCCGCCGTCCTGTACGCGGCCGGGGTGCCCGTCACGACGCTGCACACGGCCGCGACGCTGGTCGTCCAACCCCTGTGGTTCGTGCTCGTGTACGCGGTGGTGACCGCGCTGACGCCGTACTGCATGGCGGCCTCCCGGCGGCTCGGGGGCTGGGCGGCGGCACCGTTGGCGGCGGTCGTCGCCGTCATGGACTTCCTGCGCTACGGCCCGTACGCCGACTCGGTCCCGTACTGGGCCACCCTGATCAGCCTGCTCCCGGGCTGGCTGTTCGGCTACCAACTGGGGGTCTCCTGGGGCGAGAAGCGGCTCGGCCGGCGCGGCGCCTGGCTGCTCCTCGCCGGCGGCACGGCGCTCTTCGCGCTGCTGCTCCTGGTCTTCCACTACCCGGCGAGCATGGTCGGCGTCCCCGGCCAGGACCGTACGAACTCCCACCCGCCGTCGCTACTGGTGATCGCCCTGGCCGCGGCGCAGTCGGGCGCGGCGGTCCTGCTGCGCGACAGGATCGCGGCCCTGCTGCGGCGGCCCGCGCTGTGGGCGCCGGTCACGGCCGTCAACCGGTCCGCGATGACGATCCTGTGCTGGCACCAGAGCGCCATGCTCGCCGTCGCCGTACCGGCCTCGTTCCTCGGTACGACGGTGGAGGGCCTGACCACCGCGCCGGACTTCGCGGCCTGGATGGCGACCCGGCTGCCGTGGCTGCCGCTCTTCGCCGTCACGCTCATCCTCGTCACCCGGGTGGCGAGGCGGCTGGAGATGCCGTGGACGGGGGTTTCGCGGGGGCAGCGGGTGTGTGCAGGAGCACTGGCGGTGGGGTTCACGGCCTTCGCGCTGCGGCTGATGTCGGTCTGATGGCGGTGTAGGGGCGGGGGGCGGACGTCGCAGCGGCGGGGCGCCGGTGTGGTGGCCCCGGGAGAAACGAAGAGCACCCGTTCCGGGACCGGGGCGGGTGCTCTTCGTATGGGCGGGGCGTGCTCAGTCGGCCATGGCCTCCGCCAGGCTGCGGGGCCGCATGTCGGTCCAGTGCTCCTCGACGTAGTCCAGGCACGCCTGCCGGCCCTCCGGGCCGAAGACGCTCTGCCAGCCGGCCGGGATCTCCGCGAACGACGGCCACAGCGAGTGCTGGTTCTCGTCGTTCGTCAGGACGTGGTACTGCGCCTCCGGGTCTTCGAAGGGGTTCGTCATGCGAGTGACCTCTCGGTGAGGGAGTTACCGGTGGAGATTCGGATTATGCGTGAGACGGGGCTGTCACCGAAGCGCGGGCCAGGGAAATGGTGAGCTTTGGGGCGATATGGGGTGGGTCTGGAGTGGTATGGGGGTGGGATGGGGCTGGGGTGTAGCTGGGGCCGGTGCGGGCGTGGAGCCGGGCCGGGTGTGGGGACGCGGGAGGGCTGTCACTTCTTCCCGACGCTCGCCGGGTGCCGCTTGCGCAGTGCGGGCCGCATCGGCAGCAGGGTGCCCGCCGCGACCGTCGCCGCCACCGCCGCCACGATCAGCCCGGCCTGCGCGGGCGGCAGGTACGGCAGCGCTCCGGTCAGAGGCAGGCTGAGCGCGGTCAGCGGGATCACCGCGACCGCCGCGCCGACCACCAGGCCCGCCAGCCCCACGATGGCCGCCTCGATGCGCAGCATCCGCCGGACCTGCCGTCGTCCGGCGCCCACCAGGCGCAGCAGCAGGATCTCCTGGCGGCGGCCGATCATGATGAGGGTGAGGGTGCTGAGGACGGCGATGACGGTGAAGCCGCCGATCACGGCCACCGCGACCACGGTGATCACCTGGCCGACGCCCCGGTCCTCGGGTTCCCGCTGCTCACCCGCCGGGTCCGTCCCGACGCGCGCGCCCACCGCGCTGTCCGCCAGTACCCGCTGGACTGCGGCCCGTACGTCCTCGGAGCGCGCGCCGGGGTCGAGGCTCAGCAGGACGCGGGAGTGCAGTGGTGCGGCCATGTGGGGTGCCAGTTCCTCGGTGGCGAACAGGAAGTCGCCCAGGGCCGGCGAGCGTTCGTAGACGGCCGCCACGCGCAGCGGGACGTTCGCGCCGTCCCCGTACCGCAGGGTGACGACGGACCCGATGCCGATGCCCAGCGACCGTGCCCGGTCCTTGCCCACCGCGACCGTGCCGCGGCCCAGTTTCGCCGGGTCGCCCTCGATCAGGCCCGGGTCCAGTAGGCGCGGCAGTGCGGCGGGGCCGACGGCCAGGACCGGCAGCCGGTCCAGCCGGGGGTCGCCGAGTTCCTTCCGCGCCAGGACGACCGAGCTGTGCAGCACCCCGGACGCGGCCGCCACCCCCGGCACCCGCGCGATCCCGGCGACGGTGTCCTCCGTGAGGCCCGGCCCGTCCGTCGTGACCGCCAGATCCGCGCGTACGGCGTCCTCGCCCTGCCGGCCGGCCTGCCGGTCCATGGTCGCGCCGCCCGACAACTGCACCGCGACGAAGGCCACCATGAGCACGATCGGCGTGATCGCGGCGCCCAGCCGACGCGAGTTGGCGTGCGCGGCGGCGGCTGCCAGGTAGCCGCCGGGGCCGCCCAGCCGTCGTGCGGGCGCGCCGAGCACCCGTAGGGCTCCGCGGGCGATCCAGGGGCCGAGCAGCGCGCAGCCGATCACCAACGTCACCGCCGCGGTGCTGGCAGCCATCGCGGCCACCTCGCCGAACTGCAGCACCGCCGTACCGGCGGACGCCGCGCCGAGGAACAGCATCACCAGACCGGTGACGGTACGCCCGCGGCCCGGCCGCTCCGGCTCGACCTGCGCCTCGCCCATCGCCTGCGCGGGGTGCACCCTGGCCGTGCGCCGGCAGGCCAGCGTGCCGGTGATCCACGCCACGAGCACGGTCAGTCCGGCGGTCACCAGGGGTGCCGCGTACAGCCACCAGGGGGTGGGAAGTTCGAGCCCGGCCGGTACGGCGTCGCGGCTGCGCAGCAGGCGGAGCAGCAGCCCGAAGACCGGTACCGCGCCGGCCGCGCCGAGCACGGCGGCAGCCACGGCGACCGTACGGATCTCCCGGCCGACCGTCGCGCGCAGTTGCCCGGGGGTGGCGCCGACCGCGCGCAGCAGCGCCATTTCGCGGGCGCGTTGGTGCACGGCCTGGGCGACCGTGCCGGCCACCACGAGTACGGCGATCATCAAGACGAGTACGGAGACCGACGCCAGCAGTTGGATCAGGCTCCAGCGGCTGGGGGCCGCGTCGAGGAACTCCGGTTCACCGCGGTCGTCGCCGGTCAGGACCCGCAGCGCGGTGTTGTCCTCCTTGTAGCGCTGCCCGGCGGTGACGCTGCGGGCCGGTTTGGGGCCGCCGTCCAGCGCTTCCCGTACCCCGGCGAGGATCTGCTCGTCGCTCGCTCCGGGAGCGGCGAGTACGCCGATGGCGTCGGCGCTCGCCGGGTGGCCTGCCAGTTGCCGCGCCTGCTGGTCGGTGAAGAAGACGGCGCCTTGGTGCTCCAGGCCGGTGCGGTCGCCTCGCCCTTCGGGAGCCGCGATGCCGGAGACCTCGTACGTGCGGGGCGCGCCGAGCGACTGCACCGTGACCTCGTCGCCGACGCGTACGCCCGCGCGGTCGGCCAGGTGGCCGTCCAGGACGACCTGCCGGGGGCCGGTGGGCGCGCGCCCTTCGCGCAGGGTGAAGGGGGCGAGGGCGGCGGCCTGCCAGGGATGTCCGTAGACTGGGGAGCCGTGCGTCCCGGCAGGCGTGCTCGTGGACTTCGCGGACAGGGCGACCGGGAAGGCGTCGTCCGCCACGGCGGCCCGTACGCCCGGCACGGCCGCGATCCTGGGCAGCACCGAACGCGGCACCCGCACCCGTTCCGTCAGCTGCGCCGACGCCGACCTGGTCTCGCCGCCCAGGGCCTTCGCGGTGTAGCGGGTGGTCTGGTCGCCGGTGACGACGGCGGCGGCGCCCGCGTAGCGCTCCACCCGCGCGTGGCCGGTCACCGCGGACAGGGCGGCCAGCGAGAAGCCGCCGAGCACCAGAGAGGTGAGCACCAGCACCGCGAACACCGCGGACCACGCCTTGCGGTGCAGCTTCAGCGAGCGGGCGGCGAGGAAGCGGAGGGGGTGGGTTGTGCCTCGGGGGCGCGAAGTACTTCGAGTGCGCGTGGCGCCTCCGGTAGGCGTGGTTTCTCGAGTACGCGTGGTTCCTCGGGTACGCGTGGTTCCTCGGGTACGTGTGGTGGAGTCCGGTGCGTCGTGCTTCACGTCCGCGCTCCTCCGCCCAGCTGCTGCATGGCCTGCGCGACGCCGTTGGGGTCCGGGTCGTCCAGCACGCCGACGAGGCGCCCGGCGTCGATGAACAGCGCCCGGTCCGTCCAGGAGGCGGCGACCGGGTCGTGGGTGACCATCACCACCGTGTGACCCGCGCGGTCGACCGCTTCGCGCAGCAGGGTCAGTACGCCGGTGGCGGTGACCGGGTCGAGGGCGCCGGTGGGCTCGTCCGCGAAGATCACTGCCGGATCGGTGACCAGCGCGCGGGCGATGGCCACCCGCTGCTGCTGCCCGCCGGAGAGCAGCAGCGGAGAGTCGTCGGCGCGGTCGGCGAGCCCGACCGCGTCCAGGACGCGCAGCGCTCGCGCCCGTACGTCCGTACTGCCCGGAGCCTCGCCGCCCAGCAGCAGCGGCAGCGAGGTGTTCTCGACGACCGAGAGGGAGGGCACCAGGTTGAGCGACTGGAAGACGAAGCCGACGCGCTCACGGCGGAGCCGGGTGAGGGCGGCCTCGCCCATCCGGGACAGGTCGGTGCCGTCGATGCGTACGGTTCCGGAAGTGGGCCGGTCCAGGCCGGCGGCGCACTGGAGAAACGTCGTCTTGCCGGAGCCGGAGCGCCCCATGACGGCCACGAAGCTGCCCCGCCGGACCGTGACGCTGACGTCGTCGAGGGCGGCCACGGTCCTGGCGCCACGGCGATAGCCGCGGGTGACCGACTCCAGCGTCAACGCGGCGTCGGTGCCGGTGTCAGTGTCGGGGCAGGGGCCGGGCCCCGGGGCGTGGCCGGTGGTGCGGGACGCCGTGCCGTCCGGGGTCGGCGTGAGCGGCGGCGCCGCGTCCCTCGTCGCTCTGCCGCGCCCCCGCGGCCCAAGCCTGATCATTTCCGTAGCCCCTCCGGCCTTCCGCCTGTTCGCCGATGTTTCGGCTGCTCAGACGCTATGAGCGGAGCGCGGCGGGAACGATGGGGCCCGCACCCCACTTGAGGGGTGCTTCAGCGACACCATGGTGGTGGGGGCAGGGCGCCGGTGACGGGGACAGCACAGAGCACCGTGCGGGCGGATGCGGAGGAGCACGCTGCCGTGCGGTGGGCGCCGGGCGCGTCACATCGGCAGCGTCCCGGCGTCAGGTGGTGAACGCGCCGCCCGGTGAACACGCCGCCGCCCGGGGTCCCCCGGAGTTCAAAGCGGTGGCCCGGGGGC
>NZ_JBHWHY010000057.1:0-11270 GCF_042732265.1 Streptomyces sp. NPDC059788
CCCCGCCCGCCGCACCGGCCGACCCCCGTCCGGGCGGTGCCCGGTGATCCGCACCCTCGCCGTCGTCGGCACCGGGCTCATCGGCACCTCCCTCGCACTCGCCGCGGCCCGCCAGGGCGTCACGGTGTACCTCCAGGACCGCGACGAGTCCGCCGTACGGACCGCCGCCGCACTCGGCGCCGGCATACCGGGGCCGCCACCCGAACCGGTGGACCTCGCCGTGATCGCCGTCCCGCCCAGCCTCGTCGCCGCCGTACTGGCCCACCACCAGACGCGCGGCCTGGCCAGCACCTACACCGACGTGGCCAGCGTGAAGTCCGAACCGGAACGGGCGGTCCTGGCCAAAGCGCCCGACCCGACGCGCTACATCGGCGGCCACCCGCTGGCCGGCCGCGAGCGCTCCGGCCCCCTCGCGGCCCGCGTGGACCTCTTCCAGGACCGCGTCTGGGTGCTCACCCCGTCCCGGCTCACCTCGCGCACCGCCCTCGACCGCGCCCTCGCCCTGATCGGGCTCTGCGGAGCCGTACCCCTGGTGATGCAGAGCAAGGCGCACGACGACGCGGTGGCCCTCACCTCCCACGTACCGCACATCGTGTCCAGCCTGATGGCCGCCCGGCTCCGCAACGGCCCGCCCCAGGCCCCGCGCCTCGCCGGCCAGGGCCTGCGCGACGTCACCCGGATCGCCCGCGGCGACTCCCGTCTCTGGAGCGACATCCTCCAGGCCAACGCCGGTGCCGTCGCCGGAGTCCTCACCGACCTCCAGAGCGACCTGGCCGAACTCCTCACCGCCCTGCACGACCTGGCCGGACCGCCCGGCCGGCGCAGCGCCCAGAGCCTGGGAACCCTCGTGGACCTCCTCGACCGGGGCATCACCGGCCTGGACGAGATGTCCGCCGGCCACCCCGGCCACCCCGGCCACCCACCGCGCTCCGCCTCCGTACGCGTACGGATCGCCGACCGCCCCGGCGAACTCTCCCGCCTCCTGAGCGCCACCGCCGAACTGGGCGTCGGCCCCGAGGACGCCGAGGTACGCCCCGGCGCCGACGCCCCCGCCGACCTCACGGTCCGCCTGGCCGTCCCCACCGCCGTGGCCGGCCCCCTGCTCGCCCGAGTCACCGCCGCAGGCTGGGACGCCGACAGCAGCCACACCACCGGCGCGACATCAGGAACCCCCTGACCACACCCGCACAAACGAACGGCCGAGTGGTGGTCACACAGAAGCCCCCACGCTTCACCGGCGTCGGCTCCCGCACGCCCCCACCATGCGAAGCGGGCGAACCGACAGCCCGGCACTCGCCGCCAAGTCACACCAGCAGCCCGGCGATCCCACTGCGGTCCACCCGGCCCTCACCATGTCGGGGGAAGCCCCACGACGGCAAAGACACCGGGCGCGAAGAACGTGACCTCCGCGACGCGGTCACCGTCGACGCGGAGCACTTCCAGACCGTAAGCACGATGGACACGCTCTCCCGGACGCCGGGCATAGAGCGCGACAGCGGGCTGCCGATTCATCCAGGCGGCCACACATCGACGGTCCGACCCCCGCTCCACCGCCTCCACATACCGCCGAAGCACCACATCCCCGCCGGCCTCCGAAGCCCCCGCCCGCCCCGGCACCCGCCCCCGCACAGCAGGCCGGGCCCGCTGCAACGCACTGTTCACCGCGGCCACACTGACCTCCAGCGCCGCGGCCGTCTCCCGCGCCGACCAGCCCAGCACGTCCCGCAGTACGAACACAGCCCGCTGACGCGGCGTCAGTAACTGCAGTGCCACCACAAACGCCAGCGCGATCGTTTCCTCGGCCACCACCTCGCCCGCCCCCGGCTCCTGGGCCACGACCTGATCCAGCAACGTATCGGGACACGGCTGGAGCCAGGGCAGCGCACCGGCCGGCACCGGTCCGCCACCACGCGCCTCCTCGGGCAGCGGACCCCGCGGCCGGGACGCCAGAAAGTCCAGGCACGCGCGGGTGGCGACGCGATACAGCCAGGTACGGAACGTCGCGTGCCCGGCGAAACTCTCCCGCTCGCGCCAGGCCCGCAGCAGCGCCTCCGTCACCAGCTCGCCGGACTCCTCGAACGACCCCAGCATCCGGTAACAGTGCACATGCAACTCGGCCCGATACCGCCCCACCAGCCGGGAGAACGCCGCCGCATCCTCCCCACACGCCGCCCCTCCGTCACCCATCGACCCCTCCCGTACCCCACCCGGGGCGCACGTCATCACCTTCCGCGAGCGAGGGTACTGACGTTCAGTGAACTACTGGCCTCGGAGATCGGCACAGGGGTGCCCACCCACACAGGAGCCCGCCACCACCGGACCGACGGCGCACAACGCGCACCCCCACCCGCCGACCGGACCTCACCCCAGTTCGAGACTGGTCACCGCATACCCACGCTCCACCCGAACCGCCTCAACCGCCCCGGTATACATCCGCATCGTGTGCGAATCCGCCTCCAGCCCCCGCGACACCACCAACGCCCGCGCACTGTGATGCGGATCAGGAACATCCACGTAAACCACCTCACCCGGCCCCACATGCCCCATGAGCGCGTCGAACACCGCCTCGGCCCCCCGCGACGTATCCGCGAACAACGGCCCGACGCGATACCCGTCCCGACACGGCCGCACCGCCCCGTACCCCGCCACCCGACCATCCCGCACCTGCACATACGCATGGTGCCCCGGCGCCGTCAGCCACCGCGCGAGAAACGCTCCCCGGTCCGCCGGAAAGCACCGCCGGTCGTAGGCGGCGACCTCGTCGAGATGCTCGGCGCCAACGGGCACGACCGACACACCGGCCCCACCCGGCACCGCGGCCGGACCACCCCGCCCGGCCCGCCCGGGCCACCCCCGGAACCGCGTCGTGCGATAGGCGGTGGCGAAGCCCGCCCGCCGGTACGTGGCCTCCTGCTCCGGAACCGCGTCCAGCCCGATCGTCCGCTCCCCGGCGTGCGGTACGGCGGCACGCCAGGTGGCCAGGCCCAGCCCCCGGCCACGGTGATCGGGGTGCGCCAGGTAGTAGCCCAGGAACGCGTACCGCGACGAGTAGTTGACGACGGAGACCGACGAGACGAGCTGCCCGTCGAGGAGGCCTATGAAGAAGCCGTCCGGATCGGTGGCGTGGAAGCAGTCCGTGTCCCCGTGCCCGGGGTTCCAGCCTTCCGCGGCGGCCCACTCGGCCACCTCGCGCCACTCCTCAAGGGTGGCGGCCCGGACGGTGAGGCCGCCGGCCGGCCCGGCACCGGACCGGCCGGCGAGCGTCGCGGTCGCGCCGCCCCCAGCGGCCACACCGGCGACGGCATGGGCATCGACGTCGGACTCGGCGCGCTGGCGCGCCATCTCACCGGAGGGAGTCATACCTGACGTACGTCCTTGGGTTTGGGCCCCACCGCCACGCGGAACGGCGGGGCGAAGGCTGCTCGGCGGCCGCCCCCTGGTCGGGGACGGCCGGGCCGGGCCGGGCGCGGGGCCCGGCCCGAAGCGGGGTGCCGTCAGATCAGGTCCATGGCGGCCACCTCGTCGGGCCGACCGTAGCTGACCGGCCCCTGGAAGCGCCGCCGGGCGGTGGCGAACCACCACACCGTGGCGATGATCAGTACGACGCCCAGCGCGATCGGCGCGTAGTTGAACGATTCAGCGGTGATCGGCGAAGCCTGCGGCAGCATGAACAGCACGCTGCTGATCACGATCCAGGTCACCGCGACGGCCGCGACCAGCTTGCCGTAGCGCCCCAGGTTCCACGGCCCGGGCCGGAACGTGTCCAGCCGCAGCCGCAGGAAGATCGGCACCGCGTAGGCGAGGAACAGCCCGACGACGTTGACGCTGACGACGGCGGTGAACGCGGTGTGCGACCACCAGCCGGGGATGACCAGGACCAGGGAGCAGGCGGCGGCCAGCCAGACCGCCTTGACGGGGGTGCGGGTACGGGTGGAGACCGAGTGCCACCACCGGGACCCGGGCATCGCGCCGTCCCGCGAGAACGCGAAGATCTGCCGGGTGTTGCTGGTCATGTTGGCCAGACCGCAGAACAGCATCGCGCCGATGACGATCAGCAGCAGGAACTTGGCGGTGCCCACGCCCAGCGCGTCGATGAGGATCTGCACCGGCGGCGCCTCGGCGCTCGCCGCGCCCGCGTAGTCGCGGATCGCGAAGACCAGGGCGAGCATGAGGACCAGGCCGGCGACCGCGGAGTAGCCGATGGCCCGCATGATGCCCTTGGGCGCGTTGACGGTGGCCTGCACCGTCTCCTCGGACATGTGGAAGCTGCCGTCGAACCCGGTGAACGTCCAGCTGGTGACGAGCAGGCCGAGCATCGCGCCGTACAGGCCGTTGGTGAACCCGGTGTTGTTGACGAAGTGGGTGACGAACGACGGGGACTGGTGGTGCGAGGGCAGCGCGATCAGCGCGGTGACGATGACGACCAGGCCGATCAGCAGCCACCACACGGAGATACGATTCAGCACCGCCACGAGCTGCACCGTGAAGGTGTTGGCCAGCGCCTGGACGAACAGGATCGCCGCGGTGATCAGGACCGCCCGCTGCGGGGTGGCCTCATAGGACGGCCACTGCATGGCGATGAAGGCCTGGATGAAGGTGGCGGCCGCGTAGCCGGTGGCGGCGGTGCCGCCGACCTGGCCGACGAAGTTCAGCCAGCCCGTGTACCAGGACCAGGCGCCCCGGTGCCGCTTGGCCAGTTTCCCGGCGGAGAAGTACAGGGCGCCGCTGGTGGGGTAGGCGGAGGCGATCTCCGCCATCGAGGCGCCGACGAACAGCACCATGGCGGCCACGGCTATCCAGCCGAAGACCAGGATCACCGGCCCGCCGGCGTTCATTCCGAACCCGAAGGAGGAGAAGATCCCGGAAAGGATGTTGATGATGGTGAAAGAGATGGCGAAATTGTCGAACGCGCGAAACCGCCGGGTCAGTTTCCGCGGATAGCCCATGGCGTGCAGCGTCGCGTCGTCGTCGAGGGTGACGGGATCCGCGGCGCGGCGGCTTCTCGCTCGGGCGGGGGACACGGGATCGGACACAGCCGCAACCTTTCTGGTGGGGACAGGAAGACATCGGCGCGGAGCGTCGATACGCGGTGTCGGCACCTGTCTTCGAGGCGTGCCGGGGCGCCCGGAGGCCACCTCCGGCAGGCCGAGGGGGACGGGGAACAGCGGGATCAGGGGCATACAAAATCAGCGGCGTACGGGATCAGGGCACGGACGAGGACCGACGGACGGCGGCCCCTCGCCCCGGCGAGCGGCGGACCGGCGCCGATCCGGCGCACGGCGCGGACCACCGGCCCACGGCCCGCACGTCCCGAACCGCCCGCACGCCCCGGATTCCCCCGACCGGCAGGTCATGCCGCATCGGGCACCGGAAGACCGCACGCGCGTCTCGCCTTGTTCAGCTGCTCCTCGGGGTCGCCGAAAACACTCCACGGCATACGGGAGGCGTACGGGCCCATGGCCGTGAAGACCGCCCGCGCCTCGAACGCGCACTGCCCCATGTGCAGCGCGTGCGCCAGGTAGGCCAGGTCCAGCACCGGCGTGAAGCGGTAACCGGCGACGTGCGGCAGCCAGTTGCGGTAGACGCTCAGGGCGGTGGCCTTCCACTGCGGCTGCTCCCAGGTGCGTTCGGCCAGGAGGGAGGCCGGATTGTAGCCGTCGACCAGGGCCACCAGCGGCAGCAGCCGCAGCGGTGAGGAGGCCGGCGCCCGCTGGCTCAGGAACGCGGCGACGTCCCAGGACGCGTTCGCCTCGCCGCCGTAACGCGGGAAGAAGAAGGACAGGAAGCGGTGGTGGCCCTCACGGTTCCAGGGGTCGAGCCGCAGGATGTGGGAGAAGAGCGTCCAGGGGCCGGGCGGCGCGGTCAGCAGTCCTTGCGGCGCGGGGTCGCGGGGCTGTTGCAGGCGGGCCAGCGTCAGTTTTGCGGACCACGGCGTGGGGTCGTCGGGTGCCGTCTCGGCGGCCCGGTCGCAGGCGGCCACCGCGATCCGGCCGAGGGCCTCGGCCCGCCGGTCGCCGCCGTCGGCCGCGCGGACCGCGCGCAGTACCGCCACCCGCGCCCACACCAGGGCCGCTTCCCGGCCGGGCTCCTCGGCCAGCCAGCGTTCCGCCAGGTCGGAGTCGGCGGCTTCGGAGGCGAGCACCAGCGACCGGTGGGCGCGTACGCCGAAGTCCTCGCGGGCCTCCCGCAGGATTTCGTGCGCGCTGAAGTAGCGGCCCGCCCGTACGTCCACGCAGGCTCGTGCGAGCTGGAGGTCGTCGGCTGCCGGATGCCACACGTACTGCCCCTCGAATAACCCAGCGGTCATGTCCCCTGCCGCTCCTGCCGTTTCGCCGGTGAGGTCGGCCACCAGCGCATTTTCAGCCATGCCCAAACCAACCGGTACGCACTGTTCCCCCAGTTCCACCGGCAGTGCCACACCCTACTCAGCAGCAAGTCGGTTCGAAACTGGTGATCGGAATTACCTGATTCCGCTTCGGCGACGGGCGCGACATTGGCGTCGAAATCGGTCGATCATGCGGTGTCGAAAAAGCGGAACTATGCAATTGGCATATGCCAGAAGGGTGGAGCAGGGCCGTCCGGCAGACTTTCGGCCCCACCCGTCGCCAACTGTCCCCCTGTCCCGCTCGAACAACGGCGGGGCGGTATGGGGGGCGGCGGCACGATATGCCCCGCACCGCCGGAGCGGAGGGCCGACGTCCGCCTGTTCACGTCCCGTCCCGCGACTCTTCACCGCGGTGCCACGACGTCTTCCCACGGCCTCGTTCCTCTTGGAACACTCCAGTCGCGCCCGTAGCCACCCATCCCGAGGGGTCATTTCAGCCATGCCAGAACTCAACCGGCGGCGGTTCCTCCAACTCACCGGCGGGGCCGCCGCCTTCTCCGCGCTCTCGCAGAGCATCGCCCGTGCCGCCGCGATCCCCGCACACCACCGCACCGGCACCATCGAGGACGTCGAGCACATCGTCGTCCTGATGCAGGAGAATCGGTCCTTCGACCACTACTTCGGCACCTTGCGCGGTGTGCGGGGCTTCGGCGACCCGCGGCCGGTGACGCTGCCGAGCGGCAAGCCGGTCTGGCACCAGGCCGACGGCAAGGGCAAGGAGGTGCTGCCCTTCCGGCCCGAGACCAAGGACGACAACCTGGGGCTGACCTTCATCGAGGACCTCAACCACGACTGGAACGGCAGTCACCGGGCGTTCAACAACGGCCGCTACGACCAGTGGATCCCGGCCAAGACCGCCACGACCATGGCGCACCTCGCGCGCAAGGACATCCCGTTCCACTTCGCGCTCGCCGACACGTTCACCGTCTGCGACGCCTACCACTGCTCGTTCATCGGCTCCACCGACCCGAACCGCTACTACATGTGGACGGGATACACGGGCAACGACGGCAAGGGCCTCGGCGACCCCAGCGGCCCCGTCCTGGGCAACGACGAGAAGGGCTACAGCTGGACGACCTACCCCGAGCGGCTGGAGGCGAAGGGGGTGTCCTGGAAGATCTACCAGGACATCGGCGACGGCCTGGACGCGGCAGGCAGCTGGGGCTGGATCAAGGACCACTACCGGGGCAACTACGGCGACAACTCCCTGCTGTACTTCAACACCTACCGCGACGCCCGGCCCGGCGACCCGCTCTACGAGAAGGCGCGGCGGGGCTCCGACGTGAAGCGCGGCGGACAGCTCCTCGACGACCTGCGGGCGGACGTCAGGAACGGCCGGCTGCCGAAGATCTCCTGGATCGCCTGCCCCGAGGCGTACACCGAGCACCCGAGCTGGCCCGCCAACTACGGCGCCTGGTACATCTCCCAGGTGCTGGACGTGCTGACCTCCGATCCGGCGGTGTGGAGCAAGACGGCCCTGTTCATCACGTACGACGAGAACGACGGCTTCTTCGACCACGTCGTGCCGCCGTACCCGCCGGCCGGCGCCTCCCAGGGCCTGTCCACCGTCTCCACCGAGATGGAGCTCTTTCCCGGCGGCGGTGACCTCCAGGCCGGCCCCTACGGTCTCGGCCAGCGCGTCCCGATGCTCGTCGTCTCGCCCTGGAGCACCGGCGGGTACGTCTGCTCCGAGACCTTCGACCACACCTCGATCATCCGGTTCATGGAGCGCCGCTTCGGCGTGCCGGAGCCGCACATCTCGAAGTGGCGGCGCACCGTCTGCGGCGACCTGACCTCGGCGTTCGACTTCAGCGCTACGGGGAAGCCGGGGCCGCTGCCGGACACCGGCGGCTACACGCCGATCCACCCCCAGCCCGCCGACTTCCACCCGAAGCCACCGGCCGCGGGCAGCCTGCCCAAGCAGGAGCGCGGCACCCGCCCCACCCGGCCGCTGCCCTACGCGCCGCACGTGGACGGTGCCGCCGACGTCGCCGCCGGCAAGTTCCGCCTGACCTTCAGCGGCGGTGCGGACGCCGGGGCGCAGTTCTACGTGACGGCGCCGAACCGCGGGGACGGTCCGTGGACGTACACCACCGAGCGCGGCAAGGAGCTCTCCGACAGCTGGAACACGGCGTACTCGAAGGGCACGTACGACCTGTCGGTGTTCGGGCCGAACGGGTTCGTGCGCACCTTCCGGGGGCCGGGCAGGACGGCCGGGCCCGAGGTGACGGCGCGGCACAACAGGGCCACCGGAAACCTCGACCTGGTGCTGACCAACGCGGGTGACGGCGTCCGCACCCTGACGATCGGCGACGCGTACGGCGGCGCCTCCCGGAAGGTCACCGTGCGCCCTGGGCAGCGGGTGACCCACACCGTGGATCTGCGGGCGGGCAAGCGCTGGTACGACGTGAGCGTCGTCTGCGACACGGACCGCACCTTCCTGCGCCGGTTCGCCGGGCACGTGGAGAACGGCGCGGCGGGGGTGAGCGACCCCGCGATCCGTACGGTGTGAGCCGCCCTGCCGCCCGCCCCGCACGGGTGCCGGGCCGTCCGTCCCGGGCGCGGGGCGGGCGGCCCGGGGTCTGTCCGGATCATGACGGCTTCGGCCCGGCAGGTACGGGATATCGTGCCGACGCCTGATCACCGGCCCGGCCGGTCGTTTCCGCGGACCGTACGGGCCGCGTGCTGACCGATACCCGTCAACCCCGCGCGGGGGCGGGGTGCGTTCGAGGGAGTGAGCCCATGGCCAGGAAACCGGTATGGCGTATGACGTGTGCAGGCGCCGGAGCGCTGGCCGCGGCCGCGCTGCTGGCGACGGTGCCCGGCAGCGCGGTCTCCGCAGGCCGCCCGGGAGCCGCCGGGTCCGTCGCGGCGCAGACCGCCGGGGGCAAGCCGCGGCCGGACGCCCGGCACGTCGTCCTCGCGGTGCACGGCGGCGCCGGCACCGCGCTGAAGCGCGAGGACACCACTCCGGCGCAGGAGAAGGCGTACCGCGACGGGCTGGCGGACGCGCTGCGCGCCGGGCAGAAGGTTCTGGGCAAGGGCGGCAGCAGCGTGGCGGCGGTCGAGGCCGCGGTCCGCGTGCTGGAGGACAACCCGTTGTTCAACGCGGGCAAGGGCGCGGTGTTCAACGAGGACGCGGGCCACGAGCTGGACGCGTCGATCATGCGCGGCTCCGACCTGGCGGCGGGGGCCGTGGCGGGCGTACGCAACGTCCGTAACCCGGTCTCCGCGGCCCGGCTGGTCATGGAGAAGACCAGGCACGTGCTGCTGGCCGGCGAGGGCGCCGACGACTTCGCGGCCCGCGGCGGCCTGCCCACCGTCACCCAGGACTACTACTGGACCGAGAAGCGCTGGCAGGAACTGCTGCGGGCCAAGGGGCGGGTGAAGGGTACGGGCGAGACGCTGACCCAGGGCACGGTGGGCGCGGTGGCCGTGGACGCGAAGCGGGACCTGGCGGCGGCGACCTCCACCGGCGGTCTGACCAACAAGATGGTCGGCCGGGTCGGCGACTCGCCCGTCGTCGGCGCGGGCACCTACGCCAAGAACAGCACCGTCGCGGCCAGCGCCACCGGAGCGGGCGAGGTCTTCCTGCGGGGCGCCGCCACCGCCACGATCTCCGACCTGATCGAGTTCGGCGGCAAGGACCTGCCCGGCGCCGCGTACGAGGTCCTGGTGAAGCGGCTGCCGAAACTCGGCGGCACCGGCGGGGTCATCGCGCTGAACGCCCGGGGGGTCTTCGACGCCCCGCACAGCAGCGAGGGCATGCTGCACGGTTACCTGACCGAGGACGGACGCCTCGTCACCAAGGTCTTCGCCGACGAGACACCCGCGAACCGGTGACCGCGGCCCGGCCGCACCGGTGTCCCGGTGCGGCCGATGGCGTGATCCGCTCCCCGCGCCCGCCGGCCTGACGGTGGCTCAATAGGCCCTCTCCCTCCGGAACCGGAGCGGCACTACCGTCCCCCGACGCGGGGGGATCACTCTGGGGAGGGGATCAGTTACATGTTCTATTACTTGTTCAAATCCGTGGTGCTGGTGCCGCTGCTGCGGTGCCTGTTCCGCCCCCGCGTCGAAGGACTGGAGCACCTGCCCGCGTCGGGCGCCGCCATCATCGCCGGAAACCACCTCTCCTTCTGCGACAGCTTCCTGATGCCCGCGACGGTCCGGCGCCGGATCACCTTCCTGTGCAAGCAGGAGTACTTCACCGGCCGGGGCGTCAAAGGGCGGCTGACCGCGGCCTTCTTCCGCGCCTGCGGGCAGATCCCGGTGGACCGCTCCGGGCGGAGCGCCGGCCAGGCCGCCGTCGAGGAAGGCGTACGGGTGCTGTGCGGCGGCGAACTCCTCGGCATCTACCCCGAGGGCACGCGCTCGCACGACGGCCGGATGTACAAGGGGAAGACCGGCGTGGCGGAGATGGCGCTGCGCTCGGGCGCGCCGGTGGTGCCGTGCGCGATGATCGGGACGTTCGAGGCGCAGCCGGCCGGCCGACGGCTGCCGCGCGTCGTCCCGATCACCATCCGCTTCGGGGAGCCGCTGGACTTCTCCCGTTACGCCGGGATGGCCGACCAGCGCCTGGTGCTGCGGGCCGTCACGGACGAGATCATGTACGCCATCCTGAAGCTGTCCGAGCAGGAGTACGTCGACACGTACGCGGCCCAGGCGAAGGCCGAGGCCCGGGACGGGGCCGCGACGGGCGGCGCGGCGCGGCACGCCGTACCGGCCGGCCGCGTCGGCTGAGCGGCCCGCGCCGGCCGGCCTCCGTGCCGCGCACCCCCGGTGCTGGGCCCGGGCCGGAACCCCGGCCCCCGGGGGGGGGGGGCGAAGGCCCGCAACGCCCTGCGCCGCTAGCTAAAGGTTCGGGGCCGGAGCCGCAACCGGGACG
>NZ_JBHWHY010000057.1:11280-67070 GCF_042732265.1 Streptomyces sp. NPDC059788
CACCCCGGGTGAGCGGCACGGCCCGTACACCGGGTCAGCGGGCCGGGGTGCAGACGGCCCGTACGGACTTGCGCGGATCGCTCTCGGAGCGGGCGCTGAGCACGACCCGGCCGTGCCGGGCGGCCCCCGCCTTCGCCGTGACGGCGACCGGGACGTGCACCGTGCTGCCGGCCTTCGCGGTGGTGAGCCGGTTCGGCAGCCAGGCGGACCAGCCGCGCCCGGTGGCGACGGCCGAGAGCCGGTACACGTCGGAGTCCAGATACGCGCCCCCGTTCCCCGGCCGCCCGGTGTTGGTCAGCGGGAAGGTGCACACGGCCCGGCCCTTGGCGGGCGTGCCGTACGCCGTGCCGTGCCGCAGCTTCAGGCCGCGGCGCTGCGGGCCCGCGCCGTCCAGGGACCGGACGGCGACGGTGTAGCTCAGCACGCCGGACGTGTCGCGCTTGATGTCGACGACGTAGAAGTGCAGCCGGTTGGCCTCGTCGACGTACTCGTACTCGCTGCCGGAGTCCGCGCCCGCGTGGAACAGCGCGTCGCTGAGCTGCCGGTAGTCACCCATGGTGATCATCTGCTGGGTGCCGTCGGGGCGCCGGTAGTCGACCATGCGGACGTCCTCGGGGTGGGCGTCGATCACCCACGCGAACGGCGCCCGGTCCTCGTTCTTGGTCTTGCTGAGCAGGACCCCGTGGTCCGGGGTGAAGGAGTCCATGCCCATCCGGTCGACGACCTCGACGGTGTAGTTGTCGTAGCCGCCGCCGTCGCACAGCGGGTCGGTGGTGGTGGAGCAGGCCGGTTCCAGGTCCCGGCCCAGCGTGATGTTGACGCCGGACAGGCCCTTGCCGCCGGGCGGCGCGGACCGCGCGGTGACCTTGGCGACCACGGTCCCGGACGTCTTCAGCGCGTCCCGGTCCAGGCGCAGGACGTTCTTGTCGTCGACGATGCCGAGCTTGAGCTTGTCGCGCAGGACGTGCTGCGAGCCCATCGAGGCGCCGTTGGCGGCCGGGATCTGCCAGCGGGTGTGCGGGCCGCCGGGGCCGTTGAAGGAGCCGCGCGAGAGCATGCTCCAGATGCCGGTGTAGGCACGGCGCAGCGGTGTGCCGTACGGGTTGTTGTAGTTGTCCGCGATGCCCAGGATGTGGCTGAACTCGTGGGCGTACACGGCCATGCCGGAGCTCTCGGCCTGGGTGGAGGAGCCGGTCTCGGCGTTCGGCCAGATGCGGGCGGCGGCCTTCCAGGAGGTCCACGGCACGTAGCGGGTGCGGGCCGCGTTCCCGCCGCCCTGGATGGGGGAGGGCGGTCCCCAGGCGGCCGGGACGTCCTGCGGCGACGCGAACTTCATCTGCCCGAACTCCTGCCAGGCGGCGGACTCGTCCTGGCCCGCGGTCAGGTAGAAGACGAAGTCGTACTTCTTGGTCTCCGCCTCGCCCACGTCGGCGGTCCAGGAGGCCTTGCCGTCGGTGCGGATGTTCTTGCCGCAGGTGTCGCCGACGGGGCAGGCGCCGGGGTTCATCGACGGCTCGATGCCGTACTGGTACGACTTCCACGGCATCCGGTAGACACCGAAGGACGTCAGCTCGACGCCGAGCCGGCCGCCGGAGTCCTCCATCCAGTACTCGTTGATGGTGTGGCCGCGGTTGAGCTTGCCCGGCTTGTTGAGGAAGTCCCGGTAGAACGCGGGCACCTGGGCGCGGGGGATGTCGTGGGCGGTGGACTGCGGGTTGCCGAAGATGCTGGACCCGGCGGGCTTGCTGACGCTGAACTCCTCGTCCGGGTAGTCCAGCAGGACCAGCGCGCCCCTGAACATGCGCTGGGTGGGTTTGACGGCCGGGTCGGCCCAGTTCGTGCCGGGGACCGAACGGTATTCGGCCCACGTCATGTCGTCGGGATTGCGCCAGTTCTGCGGGTCGACGGGCCGGACGAGCGGGGGCCGGACCGCGGGCGCGGCCTCCGGGGTCGCCCGCGCGGGGCCGGCGGCGACGGTGGCCAGGACGCCGAGGAGGAGGGCGGGAACACCCAGTCTGCCGGCCCTGCCGCGGTATGGGCGGGCCGGTCTGCGGGGAAGGAACAAGGCGCACCTCTTGTCTGTGATCTCAAGTCTTGGACATGACAAGGTGATCGAACAGAATTCCTACCCCCGACAAGGTAAGGCGGGGGACCAAGTGACGCCAGAGTGTCGTGAGGAGCCGATGATGCAGCGAACGGTGCGCGACCGGCACGGTCACGCGATGTCCGCGACCGACGGGGAAGCCGCGGCCCACTACGAGAACGCGCTGCGCGAACTGCTCTTCTTCCGCGGCGAGGTCGCCACCGCGTCGCAGGCGGTCCTCGCGGCCGCCCCGAAATCCGTCATGGGCAACGTCCTCGCCGCCTACCTCGGACTGCTCGGCACGGAGGAGAAGGACGCCACCGCGGCCAAGGAGGCGTTCACCGGCTTCACGGACTGCGTACGCGCCGGAAGGCCCACGGACCGCGAGCGGATGCACCTCGCCGCCGCCACCTCCTGGCTGAACGGCGACATCCACCGCGCCGGGCACGTGCTCGGCGAACTGACCGTCGCCTACCCGCACGACGAACTCGCGCTCGCCGTCGGCCACCAGATCGACTTCCTCACCGGCGACGCCGCCCGGCTGCGCGACCGCGTCGGCGGCGCGCTCACCGCCTGGCCCGAGGACGACCCGCACTACGGCCACCTCCTCGGCATGTACGCCTTCGGCCTGGAGGAGTCGGGGCACTACGCCCGCGCGGAGGAGACCGGCCTGGCGGCCGTCCAGCACAACCCCCGCGACGTGTGGGGCATCCACGCGGTCGTCCACACGTACGAGATGCAGGGCCTGTTCGCCCAGGGCATCCGCTTCCTGGACGCCCGCACCGACGACTGGGCCACCGGCAACTACCTGAACGTGCACAACTGGTGGCACTACTGCCTCTACGCCCTCGAAGCCGGCGACCCCGACCGCGCCCTGCGGATCTACGACGCCGTGCTGCACCACGAGGAGTCGGCGGGCCTGGCCATGGAACTCCTGGACGCCTCGGCGCTCCTGTGGCGGCTCCTGCTGGCCGGCCACGCCGCCGGGCCCCGCTGGACGCGCCTCGCCGACGCCTGGGCGGCCCGCCACGACCCGCCGTACTACGCCTTCAACGACGTGCACGCCGTCATGGCGTACGTCGGCGCAGGCCGCACCGCCGACGCCGAACGCCTCGTCGAGGACCGGGAGGCCTGGCTCGGCCGCGCCCGGCCCGGCCTGTCCAACCACGCCATGACCGCCGCGGTCGGCCTGCCCGTCTGCCGCGCCCTGATCGCGTACGGACAGGGGAAGTACGGACAGGCCGTCGACCTCCTCGTCCCCGTCCGCTACCGCCTGAACACCTTCGGCGGCAGCCACGCCCAGCGGGACGCCGTACAGAAGACGCTGCTGGAGGCCGCGCTCCGCGCCGGACGCGACGACACGGCCCGCACCCTGCTGAGCGAACGCATCAACCTGCGCCCGGTCTGCCCGTACAACTGGCTGGCCCAGGCACGCCTCGCCGACCGGCTCGGCGAGACCGCCAAGGCGGCCACGGCCCGCACCCGCGCCGCCGAACAGGCGGCGCCGGGGGCGGCGGCGCTGGCGCACTGAAAGACGGGCCGCTCGGAGCGCGCCGAGGAGCCTGTGCGCCGCGCCGCGGTCCGCGGGTGTGTCAGGCGCTGGTCGGCACACCCGCGTTGGTGAGGATCTCGCGGACCGGCAGGGCGACGCTCCGGGCAGCCGTCAGGCCGGTGGCCGCCAGGTGGGCGTCCACGATGCGCAGGCCGACCGCGTATCCCGCGGAGTCCGGCAGGCCGACGGGCGGAAGGCCCATGCGTTGCGCGGTGGCGTCGCCGTACACGTAGGGCGGCAGGTTCTGCATCCCGGCCACGTCGATCGCGGCCGTGACCTTCTCGTAGGCGTCGTCCAGTTCCCCGCCGGACAGCGCCGTCGCCCAGGGCCCCATGGCCGCTTCGCCCGCGAGCTCCCGTACGAACGCCTCGGCCAGCCCCTCGGCCACGACCTGCTCGCCGACCGTGACCGTCGCCGGGTCCCAGACGACGTTCGCGTAGCGCACGTTGTGGTGGAGCTCGTGCGCGGCGGCGTGGTCGATCTTCGCCAGGCTGGTCCCGGTGGGCCACATCGTCAGCTGGATCGCGCCGGGGAAGCCGCCCAGGCCGGTGTAGCCGGCGTTGCGGATCATGAGGTCGTCGTCGGGATCGCCGAGCACCAGCACGACGTGCACGGTCCCGGCGCTCCGCACTCCGGGTGCCGCGGCGCCGAGGCGCTCCCACGCGACGGCGAGGCGGTCCTCGATCCGCTCCCACACCCGCGCGTCCTCCATCCGCTCCAGGGCGGCCGGATAGCGGGGGTCATCGCGGTCGAGGCGGAAGCCGCAGCCCATCTCGTGCATCTGGACCAGGTCCAGGCCGCCCACCGCGGAGAGCACGCTCTGCAGCGGGCCCAGCATCTCTCTCAGGGCGTCGGGCCGCTCCTCCAGGGGGCGCCGGAGGAGGTCGTGCATGGCGGACGCCGTGTCATGAACAACGATCTTCATGCCTCAAGACCGTAGGACCTCCCGTTACGGGAGGCGCAAGTCGCGCAGGTACGCTCTTGATCGACTTCCCGCTGGCCCGACAGCCCCCCAACCGGTCATCCTTGACCCGTCGGCGCGGGACCGGACCACGGTCCGGCCACCGCGCACGAGCAGTTCGACCATCGGCCCACCAGCACAGGAGCATGCACACATGACGGGGAAGAGCGCTTGGATACGGGACGTACGCCGGGGGCCGCGGCCCGCCGCCCACCTCGTCTTCCTGCCGCACGCCGGGGGATCGGCCTCGTACTACCGGCCGTTCGCCGCCCACCTCGACACCCGCTTCGACGTGTCGGCCATCCAGTACCCGGGGCGCCAGGACCGGTGGAACGACCCCTTCGTCACCTCCGTGGAGGGGCTCGCCGATGAGGTCGTCGGCTGCCTGAGCCCCGACGACACCACCCCGCTCGTGCTGTTCGGGCACAGCATGGGAGCGTCCGTCGCCTTCGAGACCGCCCGGCGGCTGGCGGACCTCGGGCGCCCGGCACCCCGCCGGCTCGTCGTCTCCGGCCGCCGCGCGCCCTCGATGTTCCGGGCGGAGAAACTCCTCCACCAGGGCACCGACGAGGAACTCCTCGCCGAGGTCGGCCGCCTGGACGGCACCCACAGCCGGCTCCTCGACGAGCCGGACCTCGTACGGCTGATCCTCCCCGCGATCCGCAACGACTACCGCGCGATCGAGCTGTACCGCCCCGACGCCGACGCCGTCCTCGACATCCCGCTGCTGTGCCTCACCGGCGACGCCGACCCCCGCGTGACCCGCGAGGAAGCCGCGGCCTGGAAGGCCCACACCCTCGCCGAGTACCACGAGGAGACCTTCTCCGGCGGACACTTCTACCTCGCCGACCACGCGCCCGCGGTGTGCCGCGCGGTGGAACGGTTCGCGCTGGGGGAGTGAGCGCCCGGGTGTCGGGCGGTCACTCGTCCGCGCCCTGCCGCCAGTCGGCCCGCCCCGGGTTCAGGCCACTTCGGGGGAGGCGGCGCCGGTGGTGACCGGAAGGTGGGCCAGGCCGTGCATCAGGCGGGTGTGGCGCCACGGCAGTTCGGCAGGGGGGACGGCGAGGCGCAGGTCGGGGAACCGGGTGAGGAGGGCGTGGAAGGCGATACGGGCTTCGAGGCGGGCCAGCGGGGCACCGAGGCAGTGGTGGGGGCCGTGGCCGAAGGAGAGGTGGCCGGCGGAGCGGCCGGGGGCGAGGGTGTCGGGGTCGTCGAAGCGGGCGGGGTCGCGGTTGGCGGCGCCCGGCGAGACCAGCACCACGTCGCCCGCCGCGATCTCGGCGCCGCCGAGGCCGAACGGTTCGGTCGCGTACCGGAACGTGGCCGTGGCGATGGGGGAGTCGTACCGCAGCAGCTCCTCCACGGCGTCCGGGATCAGGGACGGGTCCTGGCGCAGCCGGGTGCGCAGCGTGTCGTCCTGGAGGAGGGCGAGCGCGCCGTTGCCGATCAGATTGGTGGTGGTCTCGTGCCCGGCGACGACCAGGAGGACGGCCAGCGAGACCAGTTCGGCCTCGCTGAGCCGGTCGCCCTCGTCGCGTGCGGCGATCAGCTCGGTCAGCAGGTCCCGGTCCTGGTCCAGGGCCTCGGAACGTGCGCTCTCGGCCCGCTTCGCGGCGATCAGCCCGGTCATGTAGTCGCTGATCGAGTGGGAGGCGGCGTCGATGGTGTCCGGGGCGCCGGCCGCGAAGAGGTCGTTGGACCAGCGGCGCAGCGCGGCGCGGTCCTCGCGGGGGACGCCGAGCAGGTCGCTGATGACCTCGATGGGCAGCGGTACGGCGAAGTCCTCGACGAGATCGGCCGTGCCGCCGCGCGCGGCCATCCGGTCCAGCAGGCCGTCCGCGATCTCGGCCACGCGCGGTTCGAGGCGGGCCACCGCGGCCGGCGTGAACGCCTTGACGGCCAGCTTGCGCAGCCGGGTGTGGTCCGGCGGGTCGGTGGCCAGCATGGTGGCGCTGACCGCGGGCGCCAGGTTGCGCTTGGACGGCTTGTCCGCGAAATAGCGGGTGGTGTCCTTGGAGAGCCGGGGCTCCGCCAGCGCGGTACGGGCCTCGGCCCACCCGGTGACCAGCCAGGTCGCGCTGTGCGGCCCGGACCGTACCTGCTGGACGGGACCGCGTTCGCGCAGCGCGGCGAGCAGCGGGTACGGATCGCGGAAGAACTCCGGTGACTCCATGGGGTGACTCATGTGTGAAACCTCAGATTCCTGCGGCGGGCCGGGACGACTTGGCCGGCGCGGGGCCGGCACCGGACGATACGAAGGCGTGCGAGACCCTGCGCAGCCAGCGGGCCTCGTCGAAGAGATTCGTCAGTTCGGGGCGGGTCAGGCTGGCGTCCTCGGCGCTGACCGGATGCGCGGGCGTGCCGCCGTTGCGCCGGGACTCCAGCGCCGCCACCAGCACCGCCGCCTCGACCCCGGCGTCCAGTTCCCGGGCGTCGGCACCGTCGGCCCGCAGCCGCTCCTCGGCGGCGCGGCGGACCTCGTCGCTGCGGTGCGGGCGCAGCGCCAGCATCCCGTCCCGTATCTCGATCACCCGGCGGTAGAGCCGGAACTCGGGGTCGGGCGCCGCGTACCGGTTCTCGGTGGCGGTGAGCTGGATCTCCGGCACCGCCGCCGACAGCGCGGCCCACAGCGGGTGCAGCCCGCGGTGCAGGTGCCACAGGCGGATCCGCCGCCACGGCCAGGCCAGCGCCGGGCCGATGGCGGGCAGCAGGATGCCGACGACGAGCAGCAGGCTGCAGATGGCGGGCAGGCCGACGCTGAACGTGCACGTCGCGGGCGTCACCAGTGAGCTGCACATCTGCTCCGGCGGCAGCCACCCGGCGTCGGTCCACAGCCCGACCACATGGACGATCTTGTAGCCGATGTAGACCATGCCCAGCGCGCAGCCGGCGGCGATGACGCGCAGCCCGTAGCGGAGGCTGGTGCGCGGCGCGTGCCGGGAGTAGCGCAGGGCCTGGCGCAGCAGGTCGATGATGGCGACGCCGAGGTGCACGGTGAACACCAGCACGTAGATGTTCAGCAGCGGCTCGGTGCGCGGCAGTTCCCCGAAGGTGGGGGCGCCGGGCGCGTCGTCCACCGGCGAGGAGAAGAAGAGGACGGCCATCACGACCAGGACGGCGCTCAGCGAGACGAGCCGGTGGCGCGCCTTGCGGTCCGCGTCCGACGGCTCCTCGTTGAAGCGCAGCAGCAGGACCGAGATGCAGGTGGCGGCGACCAGGGTGCTGCAGTTGCCCAGCAGCCGCCCCAGCTTGGGCGTGACGACGCTCAGCGCGTCGCCGACGGCGGGCGTCAGGAACACCAGCGAGGCGCCCAGCCCGGTCAGGAATCCGCACAGGGCGCCCAGGCCGCGCGGCCGCGGGCGGCGCAGCAGCGGCCGCGCCTTGTACGCGGCGGCCAGCAGCAGGACGGCCGCTATGGACAGGAAGACAACGTTGACCATCGGGAGTTCTACCGTCGCTTGGGGGAGCCGAAGACGTCGTCCATGCGGCTGAGGACCTCGGCCTGCTGGGACGTCGCCGGACGGCGGGCGGGGGTGCGGTCGGCGCGCCGCAGGATCAGCGAGGCGAGCATCTCGGCCTCCTGCTCGTCCTGGTCGCTGTAGTGGCTGCGCCCCAGGACGGATTCGACCGAGCCGGGGTCGAGATCGGGCACGAGGGCGTGCGCGACCTCTCCGGAGAGCAGGTTGGAGTGCCCGCTGAGCATGTGTCCGACCTCGTGCAGCACGATGTGGTCGCGGTGCAGCGCGGTGGTGGCCGCGTCGTAGAAGACGTAGTCGGCCCGCTTCGTGGCGATCCACAGGCCGCACGGCCCGGCGGGCGGGGTGACCTGTGGCTCCAGGTGGATCGGGCGGCCGCGCTGTTCGGCGAGCCGGTCCAGGAAGGCACCCAGCTCGAAGGGACGCGGGATGTGCAGCCCGCGCAGCCGGTCCGAACAGTCGGCAAGCACACGGTCCGGTCGCCGTGTGAACTTCATGGCGTGCTCTCCTTCGGCCTCGGCCATGAAAGGTACACGTGCCAGTCTCATGCAGCGCCGGATGGCCCCTCCCGAACGGGGTCGTGCGCGGGCCCGCGGGCTGCCGCGGCCCCGGCCGTCCGGTTCCCCGGCCGGCGGCGGGCGGGGACGTGGTCGGGGACGGCGCGGGGCGTCAGTCGGTCAGGGTCGTGATTCAGCGGGCGGTACGCCAGGTTTCTCCCGTGTTGCCCATCGGGTTGGCCGTCGGACCGCCGCCCGAGTTGCCCGCCGTACTGCCGACGTCCGGCAGCCCTTCCAGCTTCCGTACGCGGTCGATCATCTCCAGTACGGCCGTACGGGACTCTGCGGACATGTCCATGAAACGCGCGGCCATCGCGATGACCCCCGCGTCCTGCATCGCCTCCAGCAGTTCCGGCGGCTGGTCGGCCCGGTCGGCGGAGGCGCCGCCGGGACCCGCGTCCTGCTGGTCGTGGAAGTGCGCGGCGGGCACGCCGAAGTACTCCGCGAGGGCTTCGATGTGGCGTTTGGTCGGGTTGTCCCGCTTGCCCTTGCGCAGCTGCCAGATGTAGTTGCCGGAGATCACCTGCTCGCCGGCCCTGATGTTGATCTCGGTGGCGACATCGTTCGCGGACAGCGATTTGCCCCGCTCGCGACTTCGTTCCTGGAACAGCCGGTCCAGCTTTTCAGCCAGGCTGACCGGCTCGCGGTCCTCGTCCCCCATCGCGCCGCGCTCCCTTCAAGGCCAAACGTGAGACTTCCACTGTAGTGGTCCGGTCGCCGGGGCGGATCGGCGATCCCACCCCCGTGGGCTGGCACGCTCCGCTCGGAGCCTCTATTCTTCACACCTGAGTCAAAGACTCTGGTGTGAAGCGGGGCGGACAGTTCGGACCGGCACGGGGGTGTGGTCCGAACACGTCCGCAACCAAGGGTGGGGCTCGCCCCGCCTACGGGAGAGCCCCACCGTCACGCTCGCACACTCAGGCGCGTTCGCGCCCGGGCCGTGCCGTCGCGGTTACTTCACCGCGCTGCGCTGCTGCCACTGGCTCCAGCTCTCCTGCCAGACCTCCAGGCCGTTGCCGACATCGGTCTTCTTCGTGCTCGTGGTGTTCTTCACCTCGACGGTGGAGCCGATCGAGAGGAAGTCGTAGGCCCGCTTGGCGTCCGAGGTGCTCATGCCGAAGCAGCCGTGGCTGTTGTTGACCACGCCCAGCGACTTGTTCCAGGGCGCGGAGTGCAGGAAGGTGCCGGACGCGGTGAGATGCGTCACCCACTTCGAGTCCAGCATCCACTCGTTGCCGTGGCCGATCGTGGCGGAGTCCATCGTCTCGGCCGCGTTCTTGCTGCGCACGGTGTGCACCCCGCCGCGCGTCGGGTCCTGCGGCGAACCGGCGGAGCCGGTGATCGTGCCCACGGCCTTGCCGTTCTCGTACAGGGTCATGCTGTGCGACGGGACGTCGATGACGGCCTTGTGGTCGGGGCCGATGGTGAACCCGAAGTCGTAGTCGCGCGCGAACCAGCCACCGGCCTTGCCGGAGTCGATACCGCCCAGACCGCCCTTGACGGACACCTTCGTGCCGGCCGGCCAGTACGTCTTGGGCCGCCAGTCGATCCGGTCCTTGCCCGACCAGTCCTTGACCCAGCCCCAGGCGCCCTCCACCTTCGGCTGCGTGGTGACCTTGAGCGCCTTTTGGATCTCGGCCCGCTGGTCCTTGGCGACCGGATGGTCGAAGAGGATCGAGATCGGCATGCCCGTACCGACGGTCTGCCCGTTCGACGGGGTGTTGGTGAGCTTGTTGACCTTGTCGGCCTTCTCGGTGGTGAAGACCGAGTCGGCGGCCGACTCCTTGCCGTCGCCGGACTTCGTCTTGGTGTGCACGGTGTACGTGGTCCCCGGCTTGACCTTGCCGTCGGATATCCACGACGAGCCGTCGCCGGACAGCTTGCCGCCGACCGTGCCGCCCTTGTCGTCCTTGGCCTCGACGGAGGTGAGGCTGCCGCCGTCCGCCTTCACCGTTATCGGGGAGCCCAGCTTGGCGGACTTGCTGCCCGCCGCCGGCGTCACGGTCACCTTCGCGGCCGGCTTGTCCGACGCCTGCGAGCCGCCGTCCGCTCCGCACGCGGTCAGCAGCGCGGCTCCCACCAGGGTGGCGGACAGCAGGACGGTGCGACGGGCTGATCTGACGTGCACGAGCGGTTCCCTCCAAAGCAACACAACAGGCTGTGGCGGGCGCTCCTCGGCCGCGACGCGATCCTTCGGAGCGCCGCCGGGCCGGTTGTCGGCAACCGCCGTCTATGCAGACGGGTCCCACTGCATGATCGGTTGCCTGGAGAAACGGATATGTGTGTCACAGAACGGTACGGGGGTGCGCCGAGTCGGCGGAATGTGAAATTCCGCTTGGGTGCGAGGGGCGGCAGGGCGTGGTGGGGGTGTGGCGGGGCGGGGGCTCCCCGTGGAGCCGGGTGCTCGACAGGGAGCCGGGTGCTCGACGGGCTCCGCCGTCGCTCGGCCGGGGTGCCGCCCGAAGGCGACATAAGAAACCACCGGCCGTCCCGCGAAGGTCTTTGCTTTACCTTCCGTCACTTCTGGCGCGCACGGCCGGACAGTGGCGATCGGTGACGCCCATAACCCGGCACGTCGGCACATATATAAACCGAACCCCCCTCTGGATCGCCCCTTGACAATTGCCCGACAGCTTGAATTGACGATAGTGGGCAACTACGGTGAGTCAACGCTCGTTGTGCGCTATCGGGCGCACTGTAGATTTTTTGGGGGGAATGCAGTGCAGTTTCGATGGGTTCCACGTCGTCCACTCTCCCGGGGCTTGCTGGCCGTGCTGCTGGTTGCCGCGTTCGCGCTGGTGACGGCCTCGGAGTCGGCGGCTCGGCACAAGAAGCCCGCCCGGCGGATCTCCTCTGCCGCATTCGACAGCAGTACCACGAGGCCACCGGACAGGTTCGTATGTGACTTCGTCCATAAAAGGCACGAATATATGTGTCACGGGGTGCGCTCTACGCGATCTTTCGAGCTGGACAAGAAACTCACCCGGGGAGGCGACAACACGATTCCCGGTGAAGGCTGGGAAGGGATCGCCGCCCCTGACCGGTTCGACTGCCGCTGGATCGGAACGGGCCCGCGCACCATCGAACGGTTCGACTGCAACTACACGCACCGGCACACCAAGAACGGCCGCAAGCTCACGCACTGGTTCATGCTGCACCAGATGGTGTCCGTGACGGACAATCCGGACCCGAGTGCGGACGACCCGAGCAAGGACCAGTGGGTAGCGCCGCACTTCACGTAGGCAACCGCCATGACATCGCTGTTCGTCAGCCACAGCAGCCGGGACAGAGAGGCGACCGAACGCGTCGTCGGCTGGCTCAGGGACGAGGGATTCGCCGGGCTGTTCATCGACTTCGACCCCGAGCAGGGCATCCCCGTCGGCCGGCGCTGGGAGAACGAGCTCTACTCCCAGCTCCGCAGGACGGACGGGGTCGTCTTCCTGGCGAGCGAGTCCTCGGTCGCGTCCCAGTGGTGCTTCGTCGAGCTGGCCCTGGCCCGCTCGCTGCGCAAGCCGATCTTCGCCCTCCGGCTGGACGGCACCGCGCGGCTGAACCTGCTTCGCGACCTCCAGTGGCTGGACCTCTCGGACGAGGCGTCCGCCCTGCCGCAGCTGAGGGATCAGTTGCGCAGGGCGGGGCTGGACGCCGGCGGCTCCTTCCCCTGGGACGCGACCCGCTCCCCGTACCCCGGGCTGCGTACGTTCACCGCCCAGGACGCCGCAGTCTTCTGCGGACGCGACCAGGAGACCGAGGACCTCCTGCGGCTGCTCCAGCCGACACTGCAACGCGGGCCCGGCCGTTTCGTGGCCATCATGGGCCCTTCGGGAAGCGGCAAGTCGTCGCTGTTGCACGCCGGAGTCCTGCCACGTCTGGGGCGCGGACACAGACCCTGGGTCGTCGTTCCGCCCTTGCTGCCCGGCTCGGACCCCGTGCGGACCCTGGCGCACAGCCTGCAACGCGCGTGTGCCGCGTGCGGTCTGCGCCCGCTCCCGGACACGGCGCGCCTGCTCGACGGCGGCCCGCCCGCTCTCGCCGCCCTGGCCACGGATCTCAGCCGGGCCCAGGGCGACCGACGCGACGTCCTCCTCGTCATCGACCAGGCCGAGGAACTGCTCACCAGCTGCGGGGCCGGGAAACAGCAGGAGTTCCTGCGGCTTCTGACCGGCGCTCTGGGGGATTCCAGCCCCCTGTGGGCGCTGGCCACCGTACGTTCGGAATTCCTGAGCACCAGTCCCGACCGCGCCGGCCTGACGGAGGCGATCGACGACACGCTCCCCATCGAACCGCTCAGCCGCGCCCGGCTGCCGGAAGTCATCGCCCGCCCCGCCCAGCGGGCGGGCATCGACCTGGGGCCCGGACTGGTCGAGAAAATGGCCGAGGAGACCAGGGGCGGAGACGCGCTGCCCCTGCTGGCCTTCACCCTGGGCGAGCTGTACGCCCGGGTCGGCCCGGACCGGAGCATCACCGTCGCCGACTACGAGGCCGTGGGCGGAGTCGTCGGGGCCCTGCAACGCCGCGCCGACCGACTCCTGGAGGATCTGAACCGGCGGGGCCGGGGCGCACTCGTGCTGCCGACGCTGCTGCAGCTGGCCGCGGTGGACAGCGGCAGCGAACCGACGCGCCGGCATCGCGCGCGCTCGGACCTGAACAGCGAAGAGCTGGCCGTACTGGACAGCTTCGTCGACGCCCGGCTGCTCACCAGCGACCGGGACCGACACGGGGAACCCACCGTCACCGTGGCCCACGAAGCGCTGTTGCGCCGGTGGCCGCCCCTGCGTGACGCGATCAAGGAGTCCCGCGAGTCCCTGAGCACCCGTACGGACCTGGAACGGCTCGCGGCCGACTGGGACAGCGGCGAGCGGAACCAGTCGTATCTGCCGCGCGTCGAGCGGGCGGAAGTCCTGGGCGCCTGGGCCGCCGCACACGCCGGTGAGCTGAGCCACCGCGCGCGGCAGTTCGGCACGGCGTGCCGGGCCCTCGCGGCACGGGAGCTGGCCGCCGCCCGGCGGACCAACCGCCGGCTGCGCGTGCTCACGACCGGGCTGACGGTCTTCCTCGCCCTGACGCTGCTCGCCGGCGGGCTGGCGCTGTGGAGCAACGAACGTGCCCAGTCCCGGGCGCGGCTGTCCCTGTCGGACCAGCTGAGCGCGCAGGCCGACCGGCTGGCGCAGAGCCAGCCGGACACCGCGGTACTGGTGGGCCTGGAGAGCCTGAGTGCGGCCCACGACGACCGGGACGCGCCGCAGCCGCCGGCGGGACTGGTCTCGGGGCTGGCCCGGATCGGCCACGCCTCCCGGCTGCTCACCGGACATCGGGACCAGGTGCAGTCCGCCGCGTTCAGCCCGGACGGCTCGACGCTGGCCACCGGGAGCTGGGACCGGACGGTCCGCCTGTGGGACACGGCCACGGGAACGCAACGGGGAAAGGCCCTCAGAGGACACACGGAAGCGGTACTGAGCGTCGCCTTCAGTCCGGACGGCAAGCGGCTGGCGACCAGCGGTCTGGACGGCGCGGTCCGGCTGTGGGACACCGGTACCCAAAGGCCCGTCGGCCCTCCGTTGCGGACGGGCCAAGGGGACGTCACGGGTGTGGCGTTCAGTCCGGACGGCAAGCGGCTGGCGACCAGCGGTCTGAACGGCACGGTCCGGCTGTGGGACGTCGGCACCTGGTCGCCCTACGGTGACCCGTTGGAGGGCCATGAAGACGTGGTCACCGGTGTGGCGTTCAGCCCGGACGGCAAGTGGCTGGCCAGCACCAGCTGGGACGAAACGGTGCGGCTGTGGCCGCTTGAGCCGGGCACCGGCGCGGACGTACGCGTGCTGAGGGGACACAGTGGTCTGCTGCGGTCGGTGGCGTTCAGCCGCGACGGCAAACGGCTGGCCACCGGTGGGGAGGACGGCACCGCCCGTATCTGGGAGGTCGCCACCGGGCGGCCGTCGGGCCTGCCGCTGCGCGGCCACAAACAGGACGTATGGGCCGTGGCCTTCAGCCCCGACGGCAAACGGCTGGCCACCGCCGGTGGTGACAAGACCGCGCGGCTGTGGGACACCGCGACCGGGAAGCAAGTGGGACAGCCCTTCATCGGGCACACCAGCGTGGTGCTCGACGTGGATTTCAGCCCCGACGGGAAGCGCGTGGCGACCGCCAGCTGGGACCAGACCGTACGGCAGTGGGACGTGGCCGAGAGCTACTCCGTCAGCCGGCCGATCGCCGCGCACGCGGGAGGTGTCAACGGCGTCGCGTTCAGCCCGGATGGCACGGTGCTCGCCACGGCGGGGCTCGACGGAGCCGCGCGGCGGTGGCGGGTGGGCTCCGGCGAACCGCTCGGCGAGCCGCTGGAACACGGCGAGGAAGTCAACCGCGTGGCCTTCAGCCGCGTCGGCGGGCTGCTCGCCACGGCCGGAGGCGACGGGACGGTGCGCCTGTGGAAGGCGGCATCGGGCGCACCGCTCGGCCCCCCGGTCCCAGCCCACGAGGGCGCGGTGCAGGACGTCGCGTTCAGCCCCGACGGGCGTCTGCTGGCCAGCGCAGGTGCGGACGCCACCGCCCGCCTCTGGTGGACCGCCACGCGCCAACCGAGCGGCACGCCGCTGGCCGGGCACCAGGAAGCCGTCAACGGGGTGGCGTTCAGCCCGGACGGGCGTCTGCTGGCCACCGCCAGCACCGATCAGACGGTGGGCCTGTGGAACGTGCCGGACGGAACTCCCCACGGCCCGGCCCTTAAGGGACACACCAACGAAATCCGGGACCTGGCGTTCAGCCCGGACGGAAAGCTGCTGGCGACGGCGGGGGCCGACCGCACCGTCCGGCTCTGGGACCCGTCGACGGGGCGACAGCACGGCCGTCCGCTGACCGGGCACACCGACACCGTGGAGGACGTCGCGTTCAGCCCGGACGGCGAACTGCTGGCCACCGCCGGTGCCGACGGCACCGTACGCCTGTGGGACGTGGCCACGGGCCGCCCGTACGGCCCTGTCCTGACCGGGCACCGCGGGAGTGTCCGGGCGGTCGCGTTCGCACCGCGGGGTTCCCTGGTGGCCTCCGCCGGAGCCGATGGGACGGCGCGGCTGTGGGACACCGCGTTCGCCTCCTGGACGCGGGCCGGCTGCGCGCTCGTCAACCGCAATCTGACACAGGCCGAATGGGACCAGTACCTGCCCGGCATCGACTACCACCGCACCTGCCCCGGTCTTCCGTCCGGAACCGGAGCGCCACGCGATGCGCCGGCGGCTTCCTACTGACCGGGCGGAGACGGGCCGCACCGCGTGGCGTCGAAATACTCCTAACCGAATGACCTAGGATTTCTCCTGCGGGGTCTCGGCGGCGTGGCCCGCCAGGACGCAGGTGCGTTTGCGCTGGACGAACCAGTAGTACGTGAAGCCGCCGCCGGCGACGATGCCGATGAACAGGAAGGCACCCCAGCGCAGGTACCAGTGCTGCGGGCCGGTCGCGTTGTAGACCTCGGCGCGGGGCCAGGCGAGGTTGGTGGCCATCGCGGTACCCCACAGTACGGCGAGGATGTTGACGGGCAGGCCGAACCGGCCCAGGGAGAACTTGCCCTTGGCCGGTTCCCAGTCCTTGCGCAGCCGCCGGACCAGCATCGGCACGGTGACCATCAGATACGCCACGTAGATCATGATGATGGCGATGCTGGTGATCACCGAGAAGATCTGCGGCTGGTTGACGTTGACCAGCAGGATGCAGACCGCGATGCACCCGATGATCACCGCGGGCGCGACCGGTGTCTGGAAGCGCGGGCTGACCCGGGCGAGCAGCGAGGCGGCCGGCAGGTTGGTGTCCCGGGCCATCGCGAACGCCAGCCGGATGCCGGCGGTGTGCACGGCCAGCGCGCACACCGTGATCGCGATGACCACACACCACAGCATGATCTCGCCCATGGTCGTACCGAGCGTGCTGAGCACGACGTACTGGAGGCCGTCCACGGACAGTTCCTTCGCGTGCAGGTCGGGCGTGGCCAGCAGCGCGAACAGCAGGATCAGCCCGCCGATGAGGAACGAGGCGAACAGCGCCCGCAGGATCGCGCGGGGCGCGTTGCGGCCGGGGTCCTTGGACTCCTCGCCGAGCGACGACGCCGTGTCGAAGCCGTACATGACGTAGGCGGAGGCGAGGGAGGCGGTGAGGAACGCGCCGAGATAGCCCAGCGACTCGCCCTTCTCCAGCCCGTAGGTCTCGGTCACCGCGCCCGGTCCGCGGGTGATGTGCGCGGCCAGCAGCACGATCAGCGCCAGGGCGGCGACCAGCTCGATGGCGACGCCGGCGGAGTTGATCTGTGCCATCAGCTTGACCCCGAACGCGTTGACCAGCGTGGTGAACACCACGAGGACGGCGCCGAGCAGCACGGCGTTGGCGGCCTGGTCGGTGCGGCCGCTGCCGTCGCCGATGAACTGGAAGAACGAGGAGATCTGCGGCAGCGTGACCTGGTAGGCGAGCGCCACGGCGGCCAGCGAGACCATGGTGGCGGTCATCATCATCCAGCCGCCGAGCCAGCCGACGTGCGGACCGCCCAGCTGCTTGGACCAGTTGTAGACCGAGCCGGCCACCGGATAGCGGGCGGCCATCTCGCAGAAGCACAGGGCCACCATCAGCTGGCCGCAGAAGACCATCGGCCAGGACCACCAGTAGGCGGGCCCGCCGTGGTTGACGCCGAAGTAGAAGAGCTGGAAGGTGCCGGTGAGGATCGAGATGTAGCTGATGCCGGCGGCGAAGGTGTGGAAGTTGCCGAGGGTGCGTTTGAGTTCGGGTTTGTAGCCGAGTTCCGCGAGCGACTCGTCGTCGCCGGAGGTGTCGGTCTCCCCGGCCGGCGCGGTGTCCTCCCCGTCGCCGTCGCCGTTGGCCGCCCTGCTGTCGTCCGGCGTGGTGCCGCCCGCCGCGGGCCCGGTGCCGCTCACTCGAACCACCGCTGCGGCCGGGGCGTGGTGTTGTGCCAGATGTGCTTGGCCTCCTGGTACTCTCCGAGCCCCGCCGGGCCCAGTTCGCGCCCGACGCCGGACTGCTTCATGCCGCCCCACTCCGCCTGCGGGACGTACGGATGGAAGTCGTTGATCCACACTGTTCCGGCGCGCAGCCTGGCGGCCACCCGGTGCGAACGCTCCGCGTTCCGCGTCCACACCCCGGCGGCCAGCCCGTAGACGGTGTCGTTGGCCAGCGCCACCGCCTCGTCCTCGTTACGGAACCGCTCCACGGTCAGCACCGGCCCGAACGACTCGTCGCGGACCACGGACATGCCGGGGGAGCACTCGTCCAGCACGGTCGGCAGGTAGTAGAAGCCGTCCCGCAGCCCCTCGTCGTCCGGGCGCGCGCCGCCGCAGCGCAGCACCGCGCCCTCGGCCAGGCCCGCCGCCACGTACTTCTCCACCTTGTCGCGGTGCTGCGCGGAGATCAGCGGGCCGCTGCGGGCGTGCTCGTCGAACGGCCCGCCCAGCCGGATCGCCCGGGCCCGGCGCACCACCTCGTCCACGAAGTCGTCGTGCAGAGCGTCCTCGACGAGCAGCCGCGTGCCGGCCGAGCAGACCTGCCCGGAGTGCAGGAACACCGCCATCAGCGCGTAGTCGACGGCGGTGTCGAAGTCGGTGTCGGCGAAGACGAGATTGGGGTTCTTGCCGCCCAGCTCCAGCGCGATCTTCTTCACGGTGGGCGCGGCGGCGGCCATGATGGACCGGCCGGTGACCAGCCCGCCGGTGAAGGACACCAGGTCCACCCGCTCGTCGCCGGTCAGCGGCGCGCCGACGGCGGCGCCGGCGCCCAGCACCAGGTTGGCCACCCCGTCCGGCAGTCCGGCCTCCGCCAGCGTCCGCATCAGCAGGATCGCGGTGTGCGGGGTCAGTTCGCTGGGCTTGAGGACGAAGGTGTCGCCCGCGCCGACGGCCGGGGCCACCTTCCAGGCGGTCTGGAGCAGCGGGTAGTTCCACGGTGTGATCAGGGAGCACACGCCGACCGGCTCGTACACCACCCGGCTGTCGACCTCCGGCTGTCCGGTGTCCACCACCCGCCCGTCGTTGCCGGACGCGACCAGGCTCCCGAAGTAGCGGAAGCAGTTGGCGATGTCGTCCATGTCGTACCGGCTCTCCACGAACCGCTTGCCGGTGTCCAGGGACTCGGCTCGCGCGTACGTGTCCTTGTCGCGCTCCAGCAGGCCGGCGACGCGCAGCAGCAGCGCCCCGCGCTCCGCGGCCGGGGTGCGCGGCCACGGCCCGTCGTCGAACGCCGCGCGGGCCGCGGCGACGGCGGCGGCCGCGTCCGTGGGGCCGGCCTCGTCGACGGTGGCGACCAGCGTGCCGTCCGCCGGGCAGCGGATCTCGCGTGCCTCCCCGTCGGCCGCGGCGGTCCACTGACCCCCGATGAACAGCTCCGGCATGGGTGCGCCTCCGTGCCTGTGCTCGCGGGCGGGCGGCCCGGCCGGACGGCCCGCGGTGACGATCTTTGCACCGAGCGTAGGCGGGGCCGGGTGCGCACGCATGGTGCGCTGCTCCGGGTGGTGGCGCGGGGAGCGGGCCGGGTACGGGCGGCGCCCGGCGTGCGACGGACCGGCCGCCGTCTCCAGGGGACGGCGGCCGGTCCGGTCGTGCGCGGTGGGTCAGGCGGCCGAGCGGGTCGCCAGCTCGCGCAGCTGCTTCTTGTCCGGCTTGCCGGCGTCCGTCAGCGGCAGTTGCTCGACGAACTCGATACGGGTCGGCTCGTACATCGCGCCGCGCGCCTCGCGCACCATGGCGCGCAGGCTCTCCTCGTCGACGCGCTCGCCGGCGGCGGGCACCACGGCCGCGTACACCTGCTCCATCCGGTCCGCGTCCCGCACGCCGAAGACGGCGCTCTGCGCGACCTGGGGGTGGGTGTTGAGGAGGTCCTCCAGCTCGGTGGTGTACACATGGCCGCCCACCACGACGATCATGTCCTTGATCCGGTCGACGATGGTCAGGTAGTCCTCGTCGTCCAGGAAGCCGATGTCGCCGGTGTGCAGCCAGCCGTCGCGCAGCACCTCGGCGGTCAGCTCCGGCTGCTTCCAGTAGCCCTGCATGATGCTCTTGGAGCGGATGCAGATCTCGCCGTGCTCGCCGCGCGGCAGGTCGCGGCCGTTCTCGTCGCGGACCGCCACCTCGACGTTGGGCAGGATACGGCCGGCCGAGCGCAGCCGCTCCAGGTTCTCCGGGTCGTGGTCGGCGGCGGGCAGCACGCTGATGCCGCCGGCCTCGTTCTGCCCGTAGAACTGGACCAGCACCTGGCCGAAGCGGCGGATCGCGTCGGCGATGCGGGCGGGCGAGGACTGGCAGCCGCCGTAGGTCAGGCAGCGCAGGCTGGAGGTGTCGGTGGTGGCCGCGTCCGGGTGGTCGGTGAGCCGGTACAGCAGCGGCGGCAGCAGGAACAGGTGGGTGATGCGCTCCCGCTCGACGGTCGCGAGCACCTCGGCCGGGTCGAAGTCCTCCAGGAGCACCACGACGCCGTGCTCGCGCAGCGTGACGTCGGCCATCATGCCGCCCGCGTGCGCCAGGGTGGTGCAGACCAGGAGCCGGGACACCTCGTCGTCCGAGGGGCGCTGCCAGAGCACCTTGGCGTCGCCGGCGTCCTCGTCGTTGTCGGCGACGAAGGAGCGGACCTGCCCGTAGGTGGTGCAGATGCCCTTGGGGTGGCCGGTGGTGCCGCCGGTGTGGCGGATGGTGCAGACGTCGTCGGGCCGCGCGCCGCTCGGGAACGGCTCGTCGCTCTCGGCGGAGGCCAGTTCCAGCAGGTCGGTGCCGGTCTTCGCGGGGCCCAGGGACAGTACGGTCGCCACCGGCGCCAGGGCGACGAGTTCGGCGGCGCGCTCGTCGTAGCGGGGGTCGACTATCAGCGCGCTGGTCTCCACGTCCTTGACGATGGTGGCCTGCACGTCGGCGGAGAGCTTGTTGTAGAGGTGGTTGACCCGGCAGCCGACGAGGTTGGCGGCGTAGCGGGCGGCGATGGTCTCGGGCAGATTGCCGCTGAGCAGCGTGACGGTCTGGCCGCGGTCGATGCCCTGGTTCCGCAGCGCGCGCGCCATGCGGTGGACGAGGGCGCGGAACTCACCCGCGGTGACGCGTCGCCCTTGGTGCACCAGCGCCTCACGCCCGGGGTCGGCCCCCAGGGCGTCGAGGTTCTCCTCCACGTAGGTGCGGAAGTCGTGCGCGGTGTCGGGCATAGGTGATTCCTCCTTGATTCCGGGGCAGGACGGCTAGTTAGTTGCCCCGGACAACCATTTCCATGCTAACGGCCGTCGATCAAGGGTTCCAAGTTGAGGCGAACGCGTGTTGGCGGGCCTTTTACCGAGACGCGGACATTCGGCCAACCGTGTCGGCCGGTTAGGGGCGTCGGTGTGGGCGGCCCGCCCCGTCCTTCGTCTCCAGGGTCCACGAAGCGGCAGGTCACGCGCGCGGCGGGGGAGGTTCCGGGCTTCGCGAGAATGGCCGGTAAACGGGGTGCGGGTGCGCGGGGAAGGTATACGGAGGGCGGCGGCCGCGTATTCCGTGGCGGCGGCCGCGCGCGAAAAATGCGCACCGTCCGAAATGGCGGACTTTCGGCGGTAGCGAATTGACGGAGTATTTACCTGTCTTTTACGGAAGTGGTTCCGCGCGGTGTGCCTAAAGCGTGGATTTGCCCGGGTCGCCCATCGGGACGGCGTCCAGTACGGCGACATCCATCGGCGCGGCGAGCAGGCCGGTCACCCCGGCGGCGATCGCGGTGAGCGCCGCGCCCCGGGAGTGGGCGTCCAGCGCGGCGCCGTCCGCCCAGTTCTCCACGACCACCACCCGGTCCTCTCCCGCGTGGACGGCGTACAGCAGACAGCCGTCCTCCTCGTGGACGGCGGGCGCGTGCGAGCGGAAGACGTCGAGCGCCGCCTCCAGCTCGCCGGGCTTCGTCCTGACCGTGGCGACTACGACCGGCATACCTGCGACCTCCAGGGGAACGGAATGTCGAACGAACCTATCCCACCGCGGCGCCCGGCCCGTAACGCCAGGTCAGCTCGGAGACCCGGACGGGTCACGGTGCGGTCGCGAAGGCCACGCGTACGTCGCCGAGCCCCTCGATCCGGGCCTCCAGGGCGTCGCCGGGCCCGGCCGGCACCGCCGGACCGAGCGTCCCGGTCAGTACGGCGTCCCCGGCCCGCAGCGGGCGCCCCGCCCGGACCAGCGCGTCCGCCAGCCACAGCACCACGTTCAGCGGATGGCCCGGCTCCGCGGCGCCGGAGCCGGTGGAGACCTCCGCGCCGCTCCGCTCCAGCACCATGCCGACCCGCCGCAGGTCCACCGCGCCGAGCGGGACGGGCCGGTTGCCGAGGACGTACATCCCCGCGGAGGCGTTGTCGGCGACCGTGTCGGTCAGCGTGATGTCCCAGTCCCGGATGCGGCTGCCGATGACCTCGATCGCGGGCAGCGCGAACGCCACCGCCCGCAGCAGGTCGGCGGCGGTGTGCCGCTCGTGCGTCAGATCGCTCTCCAGGACCAGCGCGATCTCCGCCTCGACCCGCGGCTGGAGCACCGCCCCCGCCGGTATCTCCGCCCCGTCCGGTACGGCCATGTCGGCGAACAGCATCCCGAAGTCGGGGGTGTCGGTGCCGAAATGCGCCTGCGCGGCCGGGCCGGTGATGCCGATCTTGCGGCCGGTGATACGGGCGCCGCCGGCCAGCCGGGTGCGGGTGAGCGCCTCCTGCACCGCGTAGGCGGCGTCGGTGTCCGTGCCGATCAGGTCGCGGACCGGGGCGCACGGCACGCCCGTGGCGCGCGCGTCGAGCAGCCGCCGCGCCGCGGCCTCCACGGCCGGGCCGGGCGACGTTCCGGCCGCCTCGGTGATGTGCGTCGTCGTGGTCACTGGGCTCCCTCGTCCTTCAGGTCCGTACGCGGGTGTCGGCCGGCCCGGAGAAGAGGCCCGGGGCCGCCCCCGTCCTCCCGGCCGATGCCGGCGCCCCGCTGCCGCCGCACGGGTCCCACCAACCCCGCAGGCCTCAGCAGTTGACTGCCATGATCCCGGTTCGGGCGGCGGCCGGGAAGCCGGACCGGCTGTCGTCGGCCAACGTGTGCGCCCGGGGCAGGCGAGGTCCCGGACAGGCGTCGCCCGGCCGGACGAGGTCGGCCAAAACCACCGCCCTGTCATGGCGGGATCGCCGCGGCGGCGCGTGGTACGGGTGGACGTGCCGATGCGCGAACGGGGGAAACGTCATGGACACCGTCATCGTCCAGCTGCCCGAACAGGAGGGGTGTGCGCGCCAGGGGCGCGCCGACAGGCCGCGGCTGCTGCGGCTCGGGCCGGGGGACATCGCGGACTTCGGGCGCGGGGCGCCGGGCGGCCCGGTGGCCGTGCCGCTGTCCGACCCGGGCGTCTCGCGCCTGGCCGGGCAGCTCACCGCCGCCGAGGACTACTGGCGACTGTCCAATTTCAGCCGGGCCGTCACCTACGTCGTCGAGAACATGGAGGGCGCGGGGGAGCACATCAAGGTCGCGCCGGGACGGCTCGGCGCCCCGGTCCCGTTCGAGTTCTCCCGGGTGCTGCTCCCGGCCACCGGCGGCGAGGCGTCCTTCAAGGTCTTCGCGCCGGAACACGCCTACCTGGACGGCGACCCGTACGACGGGCTCGGCGAACCCACGACGAGCCCCTTCGCGCTCGACCCGACCTCCAAGTACTTCCTGGTGCTCCTCGCCCTGTGCGAGCCGCGCCTGCGCCACGCCTCCAGCGGCGCCGTACCGGGCGTCGGCGACGTGCTGGAAAGGCTCCGGCCGCTGGAGACCTGCCGACGGCTGACCCGCTCCGCCGTCAACTACCACATCGACTACCTGACCTCGGTGAAACTGCGGCTGCGCACCGAGGACGCGGCGGCGCCGGAGACCCGCGGCGGCGGCAAACGCGACGAACTCGTCGCCTTCGCGCTGCGCTTCGACCTGATCCGCGAGGAACACCTCACCCTGCTGTCCCCGGGCGGCGGGCGATGAGGCGCGAGGCGGGGTGAGGGCGGACCGCGATGGACGGATCGAGCACCACCCCGCCGCCCGGCGTCCGGCCCGGCTACCGGATCGGCGACTGGCGGCTGGCCGGGCCCATCGGGGCGGGCAGCTGGGGCACCGTGTACGCCGCCGAGCACACCGCCGACGGCCGCCCGGCCGCCGTCAAGATCCTGCGGACCGACCTGCTCGCACCGGGCCAGCGCGCGTGGATGGAGGAGCTGGTACGCCGCGAGGTGCGCTTCAGCCTGGCGGCCGAACACCCCCACGTCGTACGGACCCACGCCGCCCTCACCGTCGAGGACCCGGACCACCCGGAGCTGGACGGGCTCACCGCCCTCGTCATGGACCGGGCCGAGCACAGCCTGCGGGACCTGCTCGCCGACGCCGCCGACGGGCCGCTGCCGGACGCGCCACGGCTCCTGCGGGAGATCGCCGACGGGCTGGCCCACCTCCACGGGCGCGGCTGGGTGCACGCGGACCTGAAACCGGCCAACATCCTCCTCGCGCCCGACGGCACGGTGTGGCTCGCCGACTTCGGCCTCGCCGCCGAACTGGAGGGCAGCCACGCGTACGTACCGCCGCTCGGCTCGCTCGACCACGTACCGCCCGAGTGGTGGTCCCAGCGCACCGGGCAGCGCGGCGCCACGGTGCGCCCCACGGCGGACGTCTGGGCGTACGGCGTGCTGGCCCACCAGGTACTGACGGGCGGCCGGCACCCTTTCCCCGGCCGCACCGCGCGGGCGCGGGCCCTGGCCGCCCAGACGTACGCGCACGGCGGCGCGCCCCTGCGGCTGGACGGCCGGCTGCCGCCGGAATGGCGTGAACTGATCGGTGACTGCCTGCTGCCCGACCACGCGTCCCGGGCCCGGCACACCGCCGGCGAACTGTCCCGGCGCGTACGGAGGCCGGCGGACGCGCCCCGCCCCCGGCGCCGTGCCGCCCGCCGCCCGGTGCTGCTCGCGGCCGGTGCGGCGCTGCTCGCGACGGCCGCGGGGGCCGGGGTGCTGCTGGCCTCCGACGGCGGTCCGGGCCGGGCCGCCGCGGGGGCGTCGACGTCCGCTTCGCCGCCCGCCTCCGCGTCCGTCGCCGGGACGCTGCCGAAGGACTCCGACGTACCGCGGTCCCTGCGGCCGTACATCACCACGGCGGCGCAGCGCTGCGCGGGGGAGGAGGTGACGCCCGCCCTGATCGCCGCCATGCTCAAGACGGAGAGCGGCTTCGATCCGCACGCGCGCCGCAAGGACGAGTTCGGCATCGCGATGTGGACCCCCTCGGTGTTCCGCGCGTGGGCCGTCGACGGCGACCACGACGGCCGCAAGGACTACTGGTCGCCGCCCGACGCCATCGCGTCGATGGGCTCCTTCCTGTGCTGGCTCGACGAGCGCTTCAAGGAGAGCGGGCTGCGCCGCGACCTGCCCGGGCTGATCGCCGCCGGGTACCGCACCAGCAGCCGGGTCGTCATCGACACGGGCGGCGTGCCCGCCCGTACCCGTGGCTACGTGGACCAGGTGGCGCGCCACCTCGCCCGGTACTCCCGCTGACCCCGCCCCGACCTGCGCGGTTGCCGCGCCCCTGACAGATGTCAGGTACCGCGGCGGCCCGTACCGGCGCAGGGTGGATCACGTAAGGCAGGGAGCCGCCCGGCAACGGCGGCGACCACCGCACACAACGGGGAAAAGCAACGGAAGGACAGCACCATGCGCACGACCGCAGTCACCAGGACGATCGCCAGGCTGGCCGTCGCCACCGCCGCCACCGGCGCGCTCGTCGCGACCGCCGGCGCCGCCCACGCCACCGCCCGTACGCAGGGCACCGCCACCCCGGCGCACGCCGCGCAGCAGACCGCCGCCCGGGTGTGCACCGTCAACGACAACGGGGTCAACTTCCGCGGCGGGCCCGGCGAGAACTTCCCGGTCCTCGGGAAGGTCAACGCGGGCCAGAAGCTGAACATGCGGGGCCAGCAGGGCAACTGGGTCATGGGCGACCTGTGGGGCGGCCCCACCGGCGTGTGGGTGCACGTGGCCTACCTGAACTGCTGAGGTCCGGCTCTCGGGGGACGCCGCGCCGGGTTCGCGCCGCACAGCGCGGCCCGGCGCGGCGGCTGTGCGCGCACGCGCCGCCCGGACCCCGCCCGCCGGGGCCTGCCCGCCCGGGGGCGGCTACTGCTCCGTGCCCGGCTGGATGTCGGAGATCCGCAGGGTGTTCAGGTCGGAGGTGACGAGCAGATGGGTGTGGCGCGGCTGCTCCGGGCCGCCCCAGGTGAGACGGACCCGGGTCCAGGCGCGGCCCATGGCGCTGTCGTTGTAGGTGACGCGCCAGGCCGTCGGGGTGTCCTGGGCGCGTAACACGCCGTCCGCGTGCTGCCGCTGCTCCCAGTTGGCCAGGCGTGCCCGCAGCTCGGGGGTGAGGTAGTGGGCGCGCAGCGCCTGGGCCAGCGCGCCGCGCCCGTCGTCGGTCACCGCGTCGAGGTAGCTGCCGTAGAAGTCGGCGACCCGGTCGACGGCCGAGTCCGTACGGCCGCTGCGGGTGGGTACGTCGGCCGCCCGGTCGCCGGCCGGTGCGGGCGCGGCGGTGGCGCTCGACCCGGCGGGCGCGGTGACGGCGAGCGCCGACAGGGCGGTGGCCAGGGCGATGCGGCGGACGGTCCGGTTTCCGGACATGGTGACGCTCCTCTTTCCTGGTGCCTCCCCTCCCGCCGGTGCGCCGTGCGGGCGGCGGCCGGGTGCGCTGCGCGGGAGGAGAGGCGGGTACGCCGGAAGGGCCGCCTCCGCGCGGTGCACAGCGGACGGGTATCCGGCGGGCGGGCCGCCAATCCTCCGGCGCCGGGCGCCCGCGCAGAACGGCGTGATCCGCTTCCCGTGCGGCCGGATGTGGCCGGTGGGGGAGCCGGGACGCGCCGGGTGCGGGCCCCGGCGGGCGCCGCGCGGTGGCGCACGTGCACCATGCAGGGACAAGCGTCGTGCGATGAGGAGAGTGCCGTGGCCCGAGACGTCAGGTCGCTGCTGGCCGAGCTCGACTTCGCGAGCGTCACGCCCGAGGAGTTCGCCCGGATCGTGAAGGGGCTGTCCGCCAGGGAGATCACCGGGCTGGCGCGCGGCGAGCTGCGGGAGCGGGTGCTCGGCGAGGTCTTCGGGAGGATGGGGCGGCAGTTCCGCCCCGAGGCCGCGGCCGGGCTGCACGCGGTGATCCGCTGGCGGATCACCGGCGAGCGGGAGGCGGTCTGGGAGACCACCCTCGCGGACGGGGTCTGCACGGTGCGCGAGGGCGCCGGTACGGCGGAGCCGCGGCTGACGCTGACGATGGGCGACGCGGAGTTCCTGCGGCTGGTGTCGGGCAACGGCAACCCGGTGACGATGGTCCTCACCCGCAAGGTCAAGGTGTCCGGTGACCTGGGGCTGGCCGCCAACATGAACCGGTATTTCGACATCCCGAAGGTCTGAGGGGGGTAGACCCTCCTGAGGCTCCAGTGACCGGTGGGGCGGGAGCAGTTGATGTCCACCCTCTTGACCGCGGCCTGCCAATCGGTAAAGTCTAGACCAATTGGCGAGCGGGAATCCGGTTCTCCCCACGTAGTCGGCATGCACCACCGGGGCGGCCGCGGTCCTCGCGCGTCGGCACCACACCTTCGCGTCACCCCACCCCCACCAGCGGGGCCCGCCCCGGGCCGCGCGCACCGCGCGACAGCGCCGGTACGCGCCGGCTCCGCGCCGGGCCCCCACCGTGAAGGAGTCGACATGCACCAGAAGAGGAAGATCGCCACGGCCATCGGCGCCGCGGTGGCCCCGCTCCTCGTCGTCACCCTGCCCGCGAGCTCGGCCAGCGCCCACGGCTACGTGAACGCCCCGGCCAGCAGGCAGGCCCAGTGCGCGGCGGGCACCGTCTCCTGTGGACCCATCAAGTGGGAACCGCAGAGCGTCGAGGGCCCCAAGGGCCTCAAGAGCTGCAGCGGCGGCAACGCGCAGTTCAGGGAGCTGGACGACGACAGCAAGGGCTGGAAGGCGACCTCCGTCGGCAGCTCCCAGGCCTTCACCTGGCGGCTGACGGCCCAGCACCGCACCAGCACCTGGCAGTACTTCATCGGCGGACGCAAGATCGCGGAGATCAACGACAACGGCGCCAAGCCGCCCGCCTCCGTCACCCACAACGTGAACTTCCAGGGCATCAAGGGCAAGCAGAAGGTGCTCGCCGTCTGGAACGTCGCGGACACCGCCAACGCCTTCTACGCCTGCATCGACGTCAACATACGCTGATGCCGGTCCGGGGCGGCGGGCCCGCGCCCGCCGCCCCGGCTTTTGCCCGGCAACTCCCGTACCGCTACAGCTCCTTGACGCGGATGTCGCGGTAGGAGATGACATCGCCGGCCCCGTGCACCTGAAGGCCGATGTACCCGGACGCGTACCGGCGGCCGTCGGTGCCCGGGTCGTCCGCCCGCGGCGGGGAGAACTCCTGCCCGCCGGTGTTGTCGAACTCGTTGATCAGCACACCGTTGCGGAAGACCGAGTAGTGCTGGTCCACCACCCGGATCTCGTAGTCGTTCCAGGTGCCCTTCGGCGTGACACCCGCGCCGCCGAGACCGACCCGGTCGAAGCCGTACACCGACCCCGTCTTGTACGCGTCGCCGTCCGGCCGGTCCAGGATCTGGATCTCGTGCCCGTACTTGATCGCCACCCACTCGGGCCGCGACTCCTCGGGATGGTCGTACACGGACGGGAAGCGCACGAAGACACCGCCGTTGGCGTTGCCGGTGCCCGGCGCGTCGTCGCGGAACCGCAGCCGCAGCGAGAAGTCGTCGTACCGGCGTCCCGGGAACCACAGCATGCCCATGCCGGGAACCGTGGAACTGCTGGTCATGGCGCCGTCGGCGGTCAGCCCGAAGGCGCCGCCGCCGACCTGCCGCCAGCGCTCGAACGACGCCTTCGTACCGTCGAACAGGTCGCGGTAGCCGGTGTGGTGGCCGGGCGTACCGATGCCGGACCGCTCGGCCGCCGCGTCGACGGCCCGGCGCTCGCGCTCGTCGAGCACACCGTCCGCGAGCAGGCCCGCGGTGACCGACCTGACGTGCTTGAGGAACAGGGCGCGCGAGGACCAGTCCTTCTCGTCCTCGATCAGCTCGTTGACGGTGCAGCGGTTGCGGGTGACGCGGTTGGGCACACCCGTGTCCACCGTACCGACGGCGACGGTGCGCCGCTCGTCCCACTCGGGGCAGTTCGGCGCGGGCACCCCGCCGCCCGGGACCACGGTGAAGGACACCCGTACCGCCTCGGACGTGTTGCCCGCCCGGTCGGTGGCGCGGTGCGCGACGGTGTGCCGGCCGGTGCGGTCCACGACGACGGGCGCCGTGTACGCGAGGAACGGGCCGCCGTCGAGCGCGTACTCGGCCGTGGCGACGCCCGACCCGTCGTCGGCGGCGGTGACCGTCACGGTCGCCCGGCCGATGTAGTCCCCGTCCGAGTTGCGCTGCCCCTCGGCCGTCGCGGAGGTCCTCGGCGGTGTCGTGTCGCCCGCCGGCGCCACGACCGTGAACCCCACCGACTTCTCGGCGGCGGTGTTGCCGGCCTTGTCGGTGGCGCGGTAGCGCACCTGGTACGTACCGGGCTCGCGGACCAGCACGGGCGCGGTGTACGGGCGGAACGCCCCGCCGCCCACCGCGTACTCGACGGTGGCGATCCCGGACCCGGTGTCGGAGGCGGCGACCGTCACCGTCGCCCCGCCGACGTACGCGCCGTCGGCGTCGCGCACGCCGTCCACCGTCGCGGACGTCTGCGGCGGAGTGGTGTCCGCGCTGCCGCCGTCCGTGACGACCAGGACGCCCTGCATCTGCTCGTGGCCCGGGATGGTGCAGTGGTAGCGGTACCTGCCGGGCGTCAGGGTGACCTCGGCCGTGTACTTGCCGCCCTGCGCGTCGCCGGGGTTGGCGAGGATGTTCAGCTGCACGTCGTTGTTGTACTGCGGGTCGGATATGTCGAAGGTGAGGGTGTGCGGCATCCCCATGGTGTTGCCGGTGGCCGTGCTGTTCTCGAAGACGATGGTGGTCCGGCCGGCCACGGCGGTGGCGGGCGCGGTGGTGTACCTGGTGATGTCGTCGCCCGCGGTCCAGGTCAGGGTCTGCCGGGCCGGTGGCGGCTCGGGGCCCTGCGGGCGCGCCGCCGGACGGCCGTGGGCCGCCGTGGCGGTCAGGCCGACGATCATGAGCAGGGCGGTCAGCAGCAGCGTCCACCCGCGCCGTGTGGTCATCGGCCGGCCTCCCGTCCGGCGCGGGCCAGTTCCGCCGGGCGCGGGGTGGGTTCGCCGCCCGTGTACGTCACCCGCCACAGCGCGGACTTGGCGTCCGAGGTGAAGAACCCGCGCCCGTAGTCGAGGACGTACAGCGCGCCGTCGGGGCCGAACGTCCAGCCCATGAGGTTGCGGATGCCGTCCGCGCCCACCGGCACGATCTTGTCCAGGCTCTCCGCGTGCGCCGGAAGACCGCCCGAGCCCGCCGTCCGCGGGTCCATCACCAGCGCGTGCCGCGGCTGGTCACCGTCGTAGAAGTCACCGACGAACCACTTGCCGTCCCAGTAGGCGGGCCAGGCGCCCTGGCCGGTGGCCGCCGTGTCATGGCGGTGGACCGGGCCGTCCATCGCGGCCTGGCCGCCGCCCTTGAGCCAGGGGAGCAGCAGTTTCTGCTCGGACAGCCGGTAGCTGGGGACGCCCTGCGCGTCGCGCGGGAAGTCGGGGCCGCCGCCCTGGGGCGCGTACCAGACGTTGTTGGGCTCGGCGGGCGGGACGGCGACCAGGCCGTCGTTGTGCGGCGACTCGTTCCTGAGGTGCGCGCAGTCGTACCAGCCCAGCGGCTTCGACGGATCGGGCAGGTTGCGGTCGCGGTACGGCTGGTTGTTGCCCATGCAGTACGGCCAGCCGCGGTTGCCCGCGTGGGTGATCACGGCGAACGTGTCGTACTTGGCCGGGCCCCAGGTGGTGCTGGGCTCGGTCGCGTCCGGACCGACCCAGCCCGCGTACAGCGTGTCGGTCTTCTTGTCGACGGAGATGCGCGACGGGTTGCGCACGCCCATGACGTAGATCTCCCCGCGCGTCTTGCCGCCGCCCTCGTCCGGCTCCCTGCCCGTGAAGAGATTGCCGTCCGGGAGGGTGTACGTGCCGTCCGGTTCGGGGTGGATGCGCAGGATCTTGCCGTTGAGGTTGTTGGTGTTGCCCGCGGTGCGCCGCGCGTCGGCGAAGGCGGCGCCCTTGTACGCCGGTTGCGGGTTGTTGCCGGAGTAGCCGTCGCTGAAGCGCGAGGAGTTGTTGTCGCCCGTGGCGATGTACAGGTTGTTCCTGGAGTCCCAGGCCATGCCGCCGCCCGCGTGGCAGCAGCTGTGCACCTGGACCGGCCACTTCAGCAGAACCTTCTCCGAGGCCGGGTCCAGCTTGTTCGTCCGGGCGTCCAGTGTGAAGCGGGAGACGCGGCGCTCGGCCGTGCGCGTCGTCCGGTCGACGCCGGAGTGCGGGGTGTAGTGCAGATAGATCCAGCCGTTGGTGAGGAACGCCGGGTCCAGCTCGATGCCGAGCAGCCCTTCCTCGTTCTTGACCAGTTCGTCGCCGCCGCCCTTGTTGCCGAAGACGGTCACCGTGCCGGCGAGCGAGACCTTGCCGGTCCTCGGGTCCCAGACGTGGACGGTGCCCTCGCCCTTGCCGACCGCCGGATCGTTCCAGTCGGTGACGACCGGGGCGCTTCCGTCACCGCCGCCCCGGCCGATGTAGAAGACCCGGCCGTCCCCGGCGGTGACCAGCCCGTGCGGCTCGCCGATCTGGTCCGATTTCCCCGGCTGGTTGGGGGCGGTGAGCCGTTCGGCCTTGTAGTGCGAGGTGATGGTGGCCTGGCAGTCGGCGCGGGCCAGCCGGGTGGTCCACAGCAGCGCGCCGCGCAGATGCGTACGGAAGTCGGCCTCGCGGAAGCTGTCCGGCGTGCCGCCCATGCCGGTGTAGAAGGACCGGCCGCCGTCGTAGTCGCGGCACCAGGAGACGGGGTGGTCCCAGCCGTTGGCGCCCGGTCCCGGCCGGTAGGTGTTCTCCCGCACCCGGGCCACGGTGTGCACCGAACCGCTCGGGTTCGTGGCCCAGTTGAGCCACTTGTCCGGGCGCTTCCACTGGACCGGCAGGCCCTTGGTGGCCGGGTGGCGGCGGTCGCCGACCTCGACGACGGCCCGCTGCGCCGTGCCCGGGACGGTGGCCGCGGGACGGGCCCCGATCAGGCCGGTGAACCAGTCCGAGTACGGTTCGGCGCGGGCCGCGTCGTGGATGCCGACGAATCCGCCCCCGGCCTCCAAGTAGCTCTCCAGGCCCGCCTCCTGCTCGGGGTCGAGGAGGTCGCCGCCGCCGGTGAGGAGGACGACCGCGTTGTACGTGCCGAGGCGCGGGTCGGTGAAGACCGAGGCGTCGTCGGTCGCGTCCACCGCGAAGTGCTCGGCGGGCGGGCCCGTGCGGCCGATCCGCTCGACGGCCTCGATGCCCGCGTCCACGGTGGGCGGCTCCGCGCCCGCCGAGGCGTGGAAGACCAGGACGCGGACGTTCTCGCCGCCCGGCGGGCTCGGCAGCCGCAGTCCGGCGCCCGGCCCTCCGGCGCTTGCGGGCGCACCGCCGAGGAGGGCCGCCGACCACGCCAGGACCAGCGCGGAGAGGCACGCGCCCCGCCGGGCCGACGGGCGTACCGGTGGTCTGCCTCCTGGCGGCGCCGGTCTGCGGGAGTGCGTCAACGCGCGCACGTACCGTGGGAATTGGCGCCGGATTCGTCGCACGGGTGCACCCGCCCCTCTGTGGCCACGGACAGCAGCAGCCGTTGAAGCTAGACCCCTTTCGGTGACTCGCCAAGAGCTATGGCCGTAAGCGGCCCAACTTTGTCCTGAGTGTGGATAAACGAAGATCGTGCGGCTACCGTCCCAGGCGTCCCCTTGGACCCGTCCCTTCGGCCGTGGGAGCACGATGACCGAGGAATCCGACGTCCCCAGACGCAGGTTCAACCGCCGTCTCCTCGCCGGAGGCGCCGCCGTCGCGGCCCTCGGCCCGGCCGCGGTGCCCGCCGCGGCCGCCGGGCGCCCGGCGGGGACGGGCCGCTCGGCCGTCGGCGCGGGCGCGGTCAGGCACCTCAAGCTCTACATCGAGGAACTGCCGGACGGACAGCTCGGATACGGCCTGGAGAAGGGGAAGGCGAGCATCCCTGGACCGCTGATCGAACTGGTCGAGGGCGACACCCTGCACGTCGAGTGCGAGAACACCCTGAAGACCGCGGCCAGTCTGCACGTCCACGGCCTCGACTACGACGTGGCGAGCGACGGCACCCGGATGAACCGCAGCCACCTGGAACCGGGCGCCACCCGCACGTACACCTGGCGCACCCACGCCCCGGGCCGGCGCGCGGACGGCACCTGGCGGCCGGGCAGCGCGGGCTACTGGCACTACCACGACCACGTCGTGGGCACCGAACACGGCACCGGCGGCATCCGACGCGGCCTGTACGGGCCGGTGATCGTGCGCCGCCGCGGCGACCCGCTGCCCGACCGGCAGTTCACCATCGTCTTCAACGACATGACGATCAACAACCTGCCGAAGGGGCCGGACTTTCGGGCCACGGTGGGCGACCGCGTCGAGATCATCATGATCACGCACGGCGAGTACTACCACACCTTCCACCTCCACGGTCACCGCTGGGCGGACAACCGCACCGGCGTCCTCGAAGGGCCCGACGACCCCAGCCGGATCATCGACAACAAGATCACCGGCCCCGCCGACTCCTTCGGCTTCCAGTTCCTCGCGGGGGAGGGCGTGGGGGCCGGCGCCTGGATGTACCACTGCCACGTCCAGAGCCACTCCGACATGGGCATGGCCGGGCTGCTCCTGATCGCCAAACCGGACGGCACGGTCCCCGGACACGACGGGCACGGCAGCCACGACGGTCACGGAGGCCGGGCAGGTCACAAAGAGGCGCCGCCGCGGCCTGCTGCACAATGATCGGCATGACAGAGACGACGGGTACGGACACGGCGCGGGGCGCGGCCGGCGGCGGGCTGCTGGACGGCAAGGTCCTGCTGATCACCGGGGCGGGGCGCGGCATCGGCGCCGCCGCGGCCCGGCTGTTCGCGCGGGAGGGGGCCGCGGTCGTGCTGACGGCGCGGACCGGCCCGGAACTGGCCGCGGTGGCCCAGGAGATACGCGCGTCGGGCGGCACCGCCGATCACGTCGCCGCGGACCTGGCGGACCCCGCCGCCGTACAGCGCGCGGTGGACACGGCCGTGGAGCGCCACGGCCGCCTGGACGGCGCGTTCAACAACGCGGGCATGGGCATCGGACACGCCCCGCTCGCCGAGATCCCCGTCGAGGAGTTCGACCGGATCACCGCCGTCAACCACCGGGGCGTCTGGCTGGCGATGGCCGCCGAGATCCGGGCGATCACCGCCACCGCGGGCACCGGCGCCATCGTGAACAACAGCAGCGTCGGCAGCCTGAAACCGTCCGCCGGGATGAGCCTGTACGGCGCCTCCAAACGGGCCGTCAACAGCCTCACCCAGACCGCCGCCGTCGAGTACGGACCGCAGGGCATCCGCGTGAACGCCGTCGCCCCCGGCACGACCATGACCGCCATGATCGAGGACTGGGCCGCCCGCGAACCGGACGTCGTCGACCGGCTCACGGCCCGCACCCCGCTGCGCCGCGCGGCCGCCCCCGAAGAGGTGGCGCAGGCCGCCGCGTGGCTGCTCAGCGACCGGGCCTCGTACGTGACGGGCGCCATCCTGCCCGTCGACGGCGGCCTCACCGTCTGAGCGGGCGACCGGAGTGGACCTGACGGCCCTGCGGACCTTCCGGGTGGTGGCCCGGCACGAGCACATCAGTCGGGCGGCTGCCGAACTGCGGGTCGCGCAGCCCGCGGTGAGCCGCACGATCGCCCGGCTGGAGGCGGAGCTGGGTGTTCCGCTCTTCGACCGGCAGGGACGTTCCGTCCGCCTGAACCGGTACGGCTCCCTCTTCCTGCGCCGTGTCGAGCGTGCGCTGGGCGAGCTGGACGACGCGCGGCGGGAACTGGCGGACGCGGCGGGGCTCGACCAGGGGCGGGTGGTGGTCGCCGCCGAGACACTGCTGACGCTCTCGTCGCTGCTGTCGGCCTTCCGGGCAGCGCACCCCGGCGTCGAGATACGGCTCCACCAGTCGACCGCCGAAGTGATGCTCCGTCAGCTCGCGGCGCGCGAGGTGGACTACTGTGTCGCGTCGCAGCCGCTGCCCGGGGCGGGGCTGCGTTCGGTGGTGCTGATGGAGGAGGACGTGCTGCTGGCCGTCCCGCCGGGGCACCGGCTGGCCGGCCGGGGGAGCGTCGGACTGGCGGACGTCATGGACGAGCCGTTCATCACCACGCGCCCCGGGCACTGGCAGCGCGCGCTGCTCGACCGGCTGTTCGCCGCGGCGGGCCGCACTCCGGTCGTCACCTGCGAGGGCGACGAGCCGGCCGCGACCCAGTTCATGATCGGCGCCGGGCTCGGCATCGGCCTCATCCCGCAGATCGCCCGCAACGAGTCGGCCGAGGCGCCGGTCCACTGGCTGCGCCTGGACGTACCGGGCTGCCGCCGCACGCTCAGCCTGGTGCGGCGCGCGGACACCTACGTCTCCGAGGCGGAGCGGCGCTTCGAGGAGGCCGCTGCCGCCCACTTCGCGGGCCGTGGCACACCGTACGGAGCGAGCACCGACTCCGGACGGCGGCACGCCTCACCGCCCCCTGGGGAGGGCTCGTGCCGCCCCCCGACCCCGTGACGGTGCCGGAGCCCGGGGGCACCACCGGCCCGGCCGCTACAGTTCGCCGTCCGGCATCCCGAACGCCTTGAGGATGCGCTCCGCCGCGAGCGTCGCCGTCAGCGTGCCCGCCCGCACCTCCCGCTCCACCTCCGGCGCCACGCCCCGCACCCCGGGGTGGTCCCGGAGCCGGTTCAGCAGCTGCTCGCGGACCATCGACCAGGTCCAGTCGACCTGCTGGTCGCGCCGCTTGTCCGCCAGCGCCCCGGTGGACTCCAGCAGCTTGCGGTGCTGCTCGACGCGGTCCCACACCGTGTCCAGGCCGGTGCCCTCGCGGGCGCTGCACGTCAGGACCGGCGGGGTCCAGGCGGCGTCCGGGGGCTGGAGCAGGCGCAGCGCGCCGGACAGCTCCCGGGCCGCCGACTTCGCGTCGCGCTCGTGCGGCCCGTCCGCCTTGTTGACCGACACCAGGTCGGCCAGCTCCAGGACGCCCTTCTTGATGCCCTGGAGCTGGTCGCCGGTGCGGGCCAGGGTGAGCAGCAGGAACGTGTCGACCATGTTGGCGACGGCGGTCTCGGACTGGCCGACGCCCACCGTCTCGACGAGCACCACGTCGTAGCCCGCCGCCTCCATGACGACGATGGACTCCCGCGTCGCCCGCGCCACCCCGCCGAGCGTGCCCGAGGTGGGGGAGGGGCGCACGAAGGCCGCCGGGTCCGCGGCCAGCCGCTCCATCCGCGTCTTGTCGCCCAGGATGGAGCCGCCGGTACGGCTGGAGGACGGGTCGACGGCCAGCACGGCGACCCGGTGCCCGGCCCCCGTCAGCTGGGTGCCGAGCGCGTCGATGAAGGTCGACTTGCCGACCCCGGGCACTCCGCTGATGCCCACCCGCCGCGCCGCGCCGGAGTGCGGCAGCAGCTCGACCAGCAGCCGCTGCGCGAGCGCCCGGTGGTCGGCCCGGGTGGACTCCACCAGCGTGATGGCGCGCGCGATCCAGGCCCGGGAGCCCTCGCGCACACCCGCCGCGTACTGGTCGATGTCGATCGTCGGTCGCTTGCGGGCCGCTCGGGGCCGGGGCGTCTCAGGCGTCAACGTAGCGGCTCACAGGTCGTGGCCGAGGACCCCGGCGAGGTCCTTGACCAGGTCGTACGCGGCATCGGGGATCACCGTGCCGGGTGGGAAGACGGCCGCGGCGCCCGCCTCGTGCAGCGCCGGGATGTCGCCGGGCGGAATCACCCCGCCGACCACGATCATGATGTCCTCCCGGTCCTGCGCCGCCAGCTCCTCGCGCAGCGCGGGCACCAGCGTCAGGTGGCCGGCGGCCAGCGAGGAGACGCCGACGACGTGCACGTCCGCCTCCACCGCCTGCCGGGCGACCTCCGCCGGCGTCTGGAACAGCGGGCCGACGTCCACGTCGAAGCCCAGGTCGGCGAAGGCGGTCGCGATCACCTTCTGGCCGCGGTCGTGGCCGTCCTGGCCCATCTTGGCGACCAGGATGCGCGGCCGGCGGCCTTCCGCCCGCTCGAACTCCGCCACCAGGTCCCGGGTCCGGTCCACGCCGGAGGACGGCCCTGCTTCGTCTCGGTACACACCGGAGATCGTACGGATCTGGCCGGAGTGGCGCCCGTAGACCTTCTCCAGTGCGTCGGAGATCTCACCGACCGTCGCCATCGCGCGCGCCGCGTCCACCGCCAGCGCCAGCAGGTTGCCCTCCAGGCCCTGGCCGGGCCCGGCCTCGGCGGCGGCGGTCAGCCTGCGCAGCGCGTCCTGGCAGGCCGTCTCGTCGCGCTCCTCGCGCAGCCGCCGCAGCTTGTCGATCTGCTGCGCGCGCACCGCCGAGTTGTCGACCTTCAGCACGTCGATCTGCTCGTCGGTGTCCACCCGGTACTTGTTGACGCCGATCAGCGCCTGCCGCCCCGAGTCGATCCGCGCCTGGGTACGGGCCGCGGCCTCCTCCACCCGCAGCTTCGGGATGCCCGCGTCGATGGCCTTGGCCATGCCGCCGGCCGCCTCGACCTCCTCGATGTGCTGCCAGGCCCGGCGCGCCAGGTCGTGGGTGAGCTTCTCGACGTACGCGCTGCCACCCCACGGGTCGATGACCCGGCAGGTGCCCGACTCCTGCTGGAGGAAGAGCTGGGTGTTGCGCGCGATGCGGGCGGAGAAGTCGGTGGGCAGGGCGAGGGCCTCGTCCAGCGCGTTGGTGTGCAGCGACTGGGTGTGGCCCTGCGTCGCGGCCATCGCCTCCACACACGTACGCGTGACGTTGTTGAACACGTCCTGCGCGGTCAGCGACCAGCCGGAGGTCTGCGAGTGGGTGCGCAGCGACAGCGACTTGGGGTTCTTCGGCTCGAACCGCCGCACCAGCTTCGCCCACAGCAGCCGGGCGGCCCGCAGCTTGGCGATCTCCATGAAGAAGTTCATGCCGATCGCCCAGAAGAAGGAGAGCCGCGGCGCGAAGGAGTCCACGTCCATCCCCGCGTCGATGCCCGCCTTCAGGTACTCGACGCCGTCCGCGAGGGTGTACGCCAGCTCCAGGTCGGCCGTCGCGCCCGCTTCCTGGATGTGGTAGCCGGAGATGGAGATGGAGTTGTAGCGCGGCATCTTCTGCGAGGTGTACGCGAAGATGTCGGAGATGATCCGCATCGAGGGGCGCGGCGGATAGATGTAGGTGTTGCGGACCATGAACTCCTTGAGGATGTCGTTCTGGATGGTCCCGGCCAGCTTCTCGGGCGGTACGCCCTGCTCCTCGGCGGCCACGATGTAGAGCGCGAGGACGGGCAGCACCGCGCCGTTCATCGTCATCGACACCGTCATCTTGTCCAGCGGGATGCCGGAGAAGAGCTGCCGCATGTCGTAGATCGAGTCGATGGCCACGCCCGCCATGCCGACGTCGCCGGTCACCCGCGGGTGGTCGCTGTCGTAGCCGCGGTGGGTCGGCAGGTCGAAGGCGACGGACAGGCCCTTCTGACCGGCCGCCAGGTTGCGCCGGTAGAAGGCGTTGGACTCCTCGGCGGTGGAGAATCCCGCGTACTGGCGGATCGTCCAGGGCTGGTTGACGTACATCGTCGGGTACGGGCCGCGCAGATACGGCGTGATGCCCGGGTACGTCCGCAGGAAGTCCAGCCCGGCCAGGTCCTCGCCGGTGTACAGCGGCTTGACCTCGATGCCCTCGGGCGTCTCCCACACCAGGTCGTCGACGCCCTTGCCGGTGGCCTCCTGCACGGCGGCCGTCCACTGCGCCGCGTCGCCCTCCGGGGCCCGCGGCTCACCCAGCTCGACCGTGCTGAAGTCCGGGATGGCGCCCGCCTGCCGTGTCGCGTGCTCCATCACGCCACCTCCATGACATCCAGGGCCGAGGACAGCACCCCGACCGCGTCGCAGCCCGCGAAGACGAAGGCGTCCACTCCGGCTCGTTCATATGCTTCCCGGCGCTCGCCCGGTTTCCCGGCCAGCAGCACCTGGCGTGCGCCCGCCGCCTTCAGCGCCGCCGCGACCTCGGCCGCCTGCTCGGCGTAGAGAGCGTCGCTCGAACACAGACAGGCGATACCCGCACCGCTGGCCGTGAACGCCCCGGCCGCCGTCTCCGCGTCCACCGAGACCGGGTCGTGCACCGGCTCGACGCCGCCCGCCTGGAAGAGGTTGGCGGCGAAGCCGGCCCGCGCGGTGTGCACCGCGGCCGGCCCGAGCGCCGCGAGGAACGCCTTCGGGCGGTCGCCGGTGGCCGCCAGATGCGCGTCCGAGCGGGCGCGCAGCGCCTCGTACGCCTCGTCCCGGCGCACCCGCGGCAGCCCGCCGCCCGCCGGTACGGGCGCCGCCGCGCGCTCCACCGCGGGCTCCGCGAGGAACGGGAACTCGCTCACGCCGGTCACCGGTTCGCGCCGGTGCGCGAGGTCCGCGGAGCGCTTGCGCCAGGTCGACGCCAGCCGCTCGCCGACCAGCCCGGAGCCGAGCGCCGCGGCCTGCCCGCCCGCGGCCTCGATCTCCTGGAACCAGCCCCACGCGGCGCGGGCCAGCTCGTCGGTCAGCCGCTCGACGTACCAGGAGCCGCCCGCCGGGTCGATCACCTTCGACAGGTGCGACTCGTCCAGCAGGATGGACTGGGTGTTGCGCGCGATACGGCGGGCGAACGCGTCCGGCAGCCCGAGCGCCGCGTCGAACGGCAGGACGGTGACGGCGTCGGCGCCGCCCACCCCCGCCGAGAGGCCCGCCACGGTGGTGCGCAGCATGTTCACCCACGGGTCCCGACGGGTCATCATGACCGTCGAGGTCACCGCGTGTTGGCGCTGCGCCCGCGCGGCGGGGGAGGCGCCGCACACCTCGGCGACCCGCGACCACAGCCGCCGGGCGGCCCGCAGCTTGGCGATGGTCAGGAACTGGTCGGCGGTCGCCGCGTACCGGAACTCCAGCTGCGCGCACGCGGCGTCCACGCCGAGGCCCGCCGCGGTCAGCTCCCGCAGGTAGGCCACGCCGGTGGCCAGCGAGCAGCCCAGCTCCTCGGTGGTCGAGCCGCCCGCCTCGTGGTACGGCAGCGCGTCCACGGCCAGCGCGCGCATCCGCGGCGCCTCGTCGGCGCACCGGCGGGCCAGCCCGGCCGCCGCCTCCAGCTGCCCGGCCAGCCCGTCCGCGCCGCCGGTGCGTGCCACCATGCCCAGCGGGTCGGCGCCCAGGGTGCCCGCCGTCTCGGACGGCGCCACGCCCTTCTCGGCGCAGAGCCGGAACCACGCCTCGGCCGCCGCGGCGAACTCCGCGCCGGGCTCCAGGGCCACGGCGGCCAGGTCCAGATAGACCCCGTCGAGCGCGGTGGCCAGGTCCGCCGCGGGTACCCCGCCGTCCCCGACGGTCAGCCACAGCGAGGTGACGCCGTTCTCCAGGTCGGCGAGGGCCGCCTCGTTGACGCGCCGGGGATCGGTGTCCGCGTGGCGCTGCCGTACGTCCCAGCCCGCGACGGTGCTGCCGGTGGCGCGGCCGGCCCGTACGAACGGGGGGAATCCGGGGCGGCCGGTGGCGTCGGCGGCGGCGGGTGCGTCCTCGGAGGTGTAGAGGGGACGGACCTGGATGCCGTCCTGGAGCGCGGTGGAGAGCGCGTCTTCGGCGGCGGCGCCGGCCGCCTCCGCGGCGCCCGTCTTGCGCAGGACGCCTTCGACCAGGCGCTGCCACTGCTCGCGGTCCGCGTCGGGGAACGCGGCGGCCAGAGGGAGTTCGGGGGGCTGGACGGTCATGGCAGCAGGCTAGGCGAACGGCCGTTTGCCGCAGCAGGGCATCGGGCTGTGACCTTGCACTCGTTGACCTGGGGTTGCTCCATTGGGAAGCTCTACGATCACCCTACCGGCGGTAGCGTTACCCGCGAGTAAGTACCCTGCGGGCGGGCGGATCGCCCGCATTTGCGGCAGGTCGGAGTGTTCTGCGTCCGCCGAACGGCCGCTTCTGTACGGTGGGCGGCCCGCCGCCGTGACGAGGAGGGACATGCGCGTGCCCCCGGTCGGGCGAACCGTCGCCGTGGCGGCGGCGCTGGCCCTGCTCGCCGCCGTGGCCGTGCTGATCGCACTGCCGGGCCGCGAGGGCCCGGCGTGCCCCCCGCGGCAGATCACCTCATGGTCCGCCGAGTCCCGCATCACCGGCGAGTTCACCCGCTACGGCAACGACAACACCCGCGTGGACGACTGGACCGGCGGCGACGGCACCCACTCCGTCCGGCTGCCCGACGGCCGGACCCTGTGGCTCTTCTCCGACACCTTCCTCGACCGGGTCCAGCCCCCGCCCAACCTGCACGGACAGCCGCACCCCTGGCGCTCCTCCGACACCGGCCGCGACCCCGCACCGACCCACAACTCCCTCGTCGTCATGGACCGCGCCGGCCGTCTGGAGCAGACCCTGACCGGCACCACCGGCGTCGGTCCCGGACCGTTCTTCCCCGACACACCGGACGGCTGGCGCTGGCCGGTGCAGGCGCGCGTGGAGCCGCGCGCGCCCGGCTCCCCCGAACAGGTCGTACGGGTCCTGCTCTGGAACCGGACGCCGGGTCAGGGCCCATGGGTCTTCGGCGTGCCCCGCTCGACCGAGGTGGCCACCCTCACCCTGCCGGACCTGCGACTGGAGAGCATCGCCCCGGCCGTCGACCAGGCCGCCGTGCGGGACCCCGCGCGCCGGGTCCTGTACGGCACCGCCTCCGTACAGGACGGCGCGTGGACCTACGTCTACGGCGGTGACGACGGGCCCGAGCGCCCCAGCTCGAACGCCTACCTCGCACGGGTGCCGAACGGGCAGCTGGGCGAGACCGGCGCCTGGCGCTTCTGGGACGGGCGGAGCTGGCAGCCGCGGGCCGACCGGGCGGCCCCCGTGATCCGCGAGGGCCGGGGGCGCGGCGTCGGCAGCTCCTTCACCGTCGTCCGGGACGGCGGCACCTGGGTGCTGCTGACCATGGATAACCCCGGAGCCCCGGGCGACGCCCTGTCGTCCGTCACCGCGTACTGGGCGTGCTCGGCCCAGGGCCCCTGGCACGGGCCGGCCGGGCGCCTCGCCCCGCCCCGGCCGGCCGACCCCACCGGACAGCACCGCGTCGCCGCCTACAACCCGCAGGCCCACCCGGAGTTCACGGCCGGCGGCGGGCTGCTGGTCAGCTACGACATCAACTGGCTCGGCCCGCCGGGCGCCCCCTCCGTCGCCCAGGTCAACAGCGACGTCGACCTGTACCGGCCGCGCTTCCTGCGGCTGCGCCTGGGCCACGGGTGAAGCGCCGCACGCGGCCCGGCGCTCAGTCGGTCTTCGGCCCCGACATGAGCGAGCAGCGCAGCGAGAACGGGTGTCCGGCCGGGTCGGAGTAGATCCGCACCTCGCGGGGGCCGGTGTCGTCCTTCGTGTCCAGCGGGCGCGCGCCGAGGCCGACCGCCTTGCGCTCGGCCTCGTCCATGTCCGCCTCGTCCACCAGGAGGTCCAGATGGGCCTGGAGCGAGCTGTCCGGGCGCGGCCAGGTGGGCGGCGTCATGTTCAGGTCCCGGCGGAAGGACAGCTGCGCGCCGTCGGTGACGACCTCGACCCGGTCGGGCAGATGCTCGGTGTGTATCTCGCCCTCCAGGAATTCGGCGTAGAAGTCCGCCAGTTTCTCCGGGTCGGCGCAGTCGAGCACGATCACGGCGGCTTTGACCAGTCCCATGACATCTCCTCGGCCCCGTGGGCCCTCGGCAGGGCACCGTCACCGGTGCCGGCCACGCGGTGCGCGGGCCGCAGCGACGAGTACCGCGGTCAGGCCGGTTCACTCCCGCCGGACGGGGCCGGGGCGGTCATCAGCGGCAGCACGACCGCGGAGGGGCGGCCCGGCTCGTGGAAGACCTCGAACCGCACCGGGCGGCAGGCGACGGCCGACGCGACCGGCTCACCGGTCCCGTGATGGCGTGCGAACCGCGGGAACGCGCCGCCCGCCACCTGCACCCGCAGGCAGTGCCCGCGCAGGAAGCGGTAGCCGGTCGGGTGCATCTCCACCCGGGCCGTCACCACTCCGTCGGCGTCCGCGCCCGGCGCGCCGGGGCGCAGCCGCAGGATGCCGTCGGTGACGTTGCGGGACATCCCGGACCGGTCCACGTCACACAGCCGTACGAAGACATCGCCGTGCCCCGAGTCCGTACGGACGTGGACCTCGGCCGACACCGGGCCGATCAGGTCGAGGTCGCGGGGCAGCGGCCGGCCGGTGAAGACCAGCACGTCGGGCCGCTGTTCGACGGCCGAGTTGTCCTGCTGCCGGATCTCGCCCGGCAGCAGCAGCGGGCCGCCGGCCGACGGGGTCGGGTCGGCGCCGTCATAGGTGAAGCGGTCGGGCGGGCTGTCCGGCGGCCCGGACCAGTCGAGCCCGCCGGACGGCTGGAGGCGCAGCGGCGTCGGCACGGACTGCGGCGGCGGCCACCGGTCGAAGTCCAGCCAGCGGCCCGCCCGCTGGAGGTAGAGCCGGACCGGCGACTGGTGCAGCTGCGTGGTGTCACCGGCCAACTGGGCGCTCAGCCATGACACATGGTCGGTGAGCGTGGCCTTCAGCGCGTTGCGGTCGTGGGCCCACGGGCCGATCGTGATCCGCGAGCGGCGCCCGGCGGCGGTGAGCGCCGCGAAGTCCCGCAGCTGGTACGGCAGGAACAGGTCCCACCAGCCGGTCACCATGCTCGTCGGGGTGGCCGTCCGCAGCGCCGCGGCACGGTGGTCGATCGGCGCCCAGAAGTCGTCCCCCGGCTCCGCGTGCGCGCTGACCTCGCGCAGGAAGCGCTCGGGCCGCCCTATGGCCGCCAGGTCGGACTCGCCGACGGGCAGCCTGCGCATCGCGCGCTGCACCCGGCGGTCCTGGAGGGGGCTCGGCAGCAGACCGCCGAGCGGTGCCTCCTCCTGGGTGCCCGTCGCGGACGACCACACCAGCATGTTGTGCAGCGCCAGCACCCCGCCCGGGTAGAAGGCGGCGGGGAAGTCGGAGGTGGTGATGCCCAGGCACATCGCCTCCAGCGGCGGGTCGAGGTACGGGCCGAGCGCCCACTCCGCGTACCCGAGGTAGCTGGCGCCCGCGGTGGCCAGCCGGCCGTCGCACCACGCCCGTTCGCGCAGCCACGCCGCGGTCGCCAGCCCGTCCTCCTTCTCGTGCACGAAGGCGTGGAACTCGCCGCCGGAGCCGAAGACGCCGCGCACGTTCTGCGCCACGACCTGGAAGCCCCGCCGCGCGAGCACCCCCGCGAACAGTTTGATGTCGGGCTTGTGCTTGCCGTACGGGGTGCGCAGCAGCACCACCGGCAGCGGCCCGGCGCCGCGCGGCCGGTAGCGGTCGGCGAGCAGCACGGTGCCGTCCCGCATCGGCACCCGCAGGTCGCGGACGCACTCGACATCGGTCGCGACCGGCTCGGGCATGTCCAGGTACCGGTCGACCAGGCGGGCGAGCGCCCGCCCGGTCCTGTCCCGCAGCACGGATTCCGCCATCGTGCCCTCCCGTCGTCCCTTGGTCCGGTGGTCCCGGCGAGGCGGGTTACGCAGTGTCCGCGGGCGTCACTCCCTGTGCGGTTCCGGGAGGGTGCCCGGGTGGTCCAGTGTCCGGCTTCCCGGGGTGACGCGCATGTACGCACCCGGGCCGAGGGCGGCAGCGGCCGGGAACGCAGCAGGTCCGCGGCCCGGCCGCCGCCACCGGTGCGGTGGCGGCTCCGGCGGCTTGGCGGCGTCAGCCGGCCGGCTTGGCGGCGACCGAGGGGCCGGGCTGGATGAGCGGGAAGGCGTTGGTGCCGCCGCACACCATCGGGCCGACCCGCACCCCCTCGCCCACCAGCGTCACCCGGACTTCCGCGGGGCTGCGGCCGCCGGGTACGGAGGCGTTGGCGGCGGTGCACACCAGCTGGCTCATGGATGGGGTGTCGAGCCGCTTGGCGTTCATGGGCAGCTGCACGGTGACCGTGCCGTCCTGCGCGTCCGCGGTGACCGGGCCGGGCAGGACGGGCAGCACGTTGGTGAGCCCGCGCTGCCGTTCGGCGTCGTTGGGGCCCGCCAGCAGCAGCTGGATCGCCTCGTCCGGGCCGACCGGCGCGTTCGCGGGACGGCTGGCGGCGCGCATCCCGGCCGGGCCGAGGAAGTACAGCTGCACGTCGGGCGCGGGCTTTCCGGGCGCCTTGACGCCGTGGGCGGGCTCGCCCGCGTCGATCACACCGGTCGGCGCGATACCGCAGCCGGCCAGGGTGCCCGCCAGCAGCCCGCCCAGGGCGATCCGCCGGGCCCGCGCGGAGTTCGGCACGCTCACGTCTGGTCCGCCTTTCCGGCCGGCGCGGCCTGCCCTCGTCCGTGCGGCCCGCCCGCCGGGGCCTTCGCCGGGCGGTCGCCGTCGTCGTCCGCCGTGTCCCGGCCGCCGTCCGGGCCGCCGCCGTCCGGGCCCGCCGGGGTGCCGCCCGTACGGTCGGCGCCGGTGCCGTCAGCGGAGTCCCGCGACGGCTCCCCGGCCGCGTCCGGCGGCTGCGCGGCGTCGTCCGCCCCGCTTGCGGGCAGCGGCAGTTCCACGGTGAACACCGCGCCGCCGTCCGGACCGTTGGCGGCCTGCATGATCCCGCCGTGCAGCCGTACGTTCTCCATGGCGATCGCCAGACCCAGCCCGCTGCCCTCGGAACGGGCCCGCGCCGAGTCCGCCTTGTAGAAGCGGTCGAAGACGTGCGGAAGCACCTCGGGGTCGATGCCGGGGCCGCTGTCCACGATCCGGATCACCAGCCGGCCGTCGCCCGGCTCCGGCGCCCGCAGCAGCACCCGCACCGGCTCCCCGCCGTGGTGCAGCGCGTTGCCGACCAGGTTGGCCACCACGACATCCAGCCGCCGCGGGTCCAGGCGGGCCCGCACCCCCTCCGGCAGCTCGGTGCCCACCCGGTCCTGCCAGGCCCTGGCCTGCAGCGTCTTGCGGATCGTCTCGGCGACGTCCACCTCGTCCAGATGCAGCGCGGCGGCCCCGGCGTCGAAGCGCGAGACCTCCATGAGGTCCTCGACCATCCGGGCCAGCTTGCCGGTCTCCTGGCTGATCAGCCGGACGGCGGAGGCGGTGTCGGGGTCGAGCGCGTCGGCGTCCTCGTCGAGCACGTCGGTGACGGCCGTCATCGCGGCGAGCGGCGTGCGCAGCTCGTGCGAGACGTCCGCCGCGAACCGCCGGGAGTTGGCCTCCATACGGCGCAGGTCCGCGACGCTCTCCTCCAGCTTGGCGGCCATGTCGTTGAACGTCCGCGACAGGTCGGCCAGCTCGTCGGCGCCCTTGACCTCCAGCCGCGTCTCCAGCTTGCCTTCGGCGATCCGCCCGGCGGCCTGCCGCAAGCCGCGCACCGGCCGCAGCACGCCGCGCGCCGCGAGCAGCGCGGGGACCACGGCCAGCGCGAGCACCGGCAGGGCGCCCCGCTGCGCGGCGCTCACCAGCGCCTCGACGTTGGCCTCCTCGGCGTACAGCGGGAGCTGCGCGTAGACGGACAGCGGGGACGCCTTGCGGCTCTCGGTCTGCGACTGCATCACCGGCATACCGATCAGCAGCCACGGGTCGCCGTTGCGGTCCACCCGCTGGAACGCCGTCACATGCCGGGTCTCGACCGACGCGCGCAGCTCGGCGGGGACGTCGACGCGGCGGCGCACCTCGCTCGGGTCGTTCTCAGCGACGCCCTTGTACTGGACGTAGACGTCCCAGTCGCGGGCCTTGCCGGAGCGGTCCAGCTGCCGGGTGAACTCGTCCACGTCCGCGCGGGTCGGCGGCACCGCGAGGTCGGGCGCGAGCGAATTGACCTGCCCCCGCAGGTCCTTGATCGCGGTGTCCTGGGAGCGCTGGAGGATGGCGTTGCGGGCCTCACGGTAGGTCAGCGCCGCCGTGGTGAGCGCGCTGACCGCGGCGACCAGCAGGAACGCCACGACGAGCCGGACCCGCAGCCCGCGCGGCAGCGAACGGGGGAGGAGGGGGCGCCGCGCGCGGCCGGCGGGCCGGGGGCGCTTCACAGAGGGCCGAAGCGGTAGCCGAAGCCACGCACGGTCTGGACGTACCGCGGGCTGCGCGGGGTGTCCTCGATCTTCGTACGGAGCCGCATCACGCACGCGTCCACCAGACGCGCGTCGCCGTGGTAGCTGTGCTCCCACACGTGCTCCAGCAGCTGCTGGCGGCTGAAGACCTGCCCGGGGGTCGCGGACAGGAACAGCAGCAGCTTCATCTCGGAGGGGGCCAGCGGCAGGTCCGTGCCGCTCTTGGAGACGACGAGTCCGGCGCGGTCCACGGCCAGTTCGCCGTAGGTCTCCACGGGCGCGGGCCCCGGCTCGGCGGGACCGGCGTCCCCGTCGGCGGGCAGCGCGGTGCGCCGCAGCACCGCCCGGATACGGGCCTCCAGCACTTCGCCGCGTGCGGGCTTGACGATGTAGTCGTCGGCGCCCGCCTCCAGCCCGAGCACCACGTCCAGGTCGTCGCCGCGTGCGGTGAGCATGATGATCGGCAGCTGGCGGTCGGCGCGGATGTGGCGGCAGACCTCGAATCCGTCCTTGCCCGGGAGCATCAGGTCCAGCAGCACGATGTCGGGGCGGAAGGCGGGGAGGAGGTCCAGGCCGTCCTCGCCGCTGGCCGCCGCCGCCACCTCGTGGCCGCGCCGGCGGAGCGCGAGGGTGACTCCGTCGCGCACGGCGGCGTCGTCCTCGATGAGAAGTACTCGGGGCATGGGACCAGTATCAATAAGTTTCATGATGGATCGGTAACAGGCGCATCCTGCTCACTGTTCTTCGCATCTGTCGGGATGCAAGGCAGTGAACGCGCGAGTGCACCGCAGGGGGAAAGCGTACGGCGCCGACGGGGGCGCCCGTACATGTGTCCGCGGTGGCACGCGCACGGCAACAGGGACGGGATACGCAATGGCACGGCACGGCAAGCGGGGCGGGATCATCACGGCGGCCGCGGTGGCGGCGGCGTCGCTGGGGGTGGCCGGTTATCTGACCTTCGGGCAGTCCGGCGCGACCTCCGAGGCGCACGCCGGCACGACCGAACAGGCACGGGCCCCGCAGGTCGATCCGAGCATCGTGCACGCCTCCGACCGCCCCGGCAAAAGCCTCAACATCACCATCGACGACGGGCCCGACCCGGTGTGGACCCCGAAGGTGCTGGACGTGCTGAAGAAGAACGGCGTCAAGGCCACCTTCTGCATGATCGGCCCGCAGGCGAAGGCGCATCCCGACCTGGTGAAGAAGGTGGCGGCGGCCGGGCACAAGCTCTGCGACCACACCATCAGCCACAACACCGGCATGGACCACCGGCCCGACACCTACCAGTCGCAGCAGATAGTCGACGCGCAGCAGATGATCGAGAAGGCGGCGGACGGCCCGCGGGTCGACTACTACCGGGCGCCGGGCGGCGCGTTCACCCCGTACAGCAGGAAGCTGGCCGCTGAGCGGGGGATGCGTCCGCTGGGCTGGAACGTGGACAGCAAGGACTTCGAGCGGCCGGGCACCGACGCGATCGTGCGCACGGTGCGCAAGGAACTGCACAACGGGCCGACGGTCCTCTTCCATGACGGTGGCGGCGACCGCAGCCAGACCGTCGCGGCGCTGGACCGGCTGCTGCCGTGGATGAAGCAGCAGGGGTACGGATTCGGTTTCCCGAAGCGCTGACCGCGGGCGTGGGAAGCGGCGTCGGGGCCCCGGCCCGGACGCCGCTTCCCCGACCCCGCTTCTCGGGCCCCGTTTCTCAGGCCCCGTTTCTCAGGCCCCGCCTCTCACGCTTCGCCGAGCAGTTCCGCGAGGCCGCGGTCCACGTCGAGGTGCTGCTGCTCGTGGCCCGCGGGCACGGCCTGGTACGTACGGTCCAGGAAGCGGCGCAGGTCGGCGGTGACGACCTGGACCATCGCGACGCCGTCCTCGACGTGGAACTCCAGCACCGTCCGGTCCCGGCCCAGCGGGCGCACCCGTACGTCGCCGCCGCCCGTAGCGGACCGGAGCCCCTCGGCGAGCAGTTCGCGGGCGAAGGCCCAGTCGACCGCGGCGCCGTCCAGCGAGATCTCCGGAGGAAAGGAGATCCGCACCGCGAGCGGGTCGGCTGGGTGGTAGTGCAGGACCGCGGGCACGGCGTGCGGGCCGGGCGCGGTCGCGATGAGACGTACCTGGACGGCTTGGTCGATGACACTGTGCACCGCGGCTGCTCCCTTACGGCTGTCGGGTCGGGGACATGGCTTACGCCATGTAGGACGGTGTGCCCGCCCTCACCGTGCACGTGACAGGGGTGTGATCTATGTCATGTCCACATCGTCATGGTTGTGATGCAACGGGTGGGTTGACAAGGTTTCGCGATCACGGCAGAAGCCGGAAATCCGTGCCCCGTACGCCGGCTCGTTCGGACCGTACGCCAGGAACTCCTCCAGGATTCCGGGGGCCGCGGCCGCCGCCAGGGCCGGCGCGTCCCCGGCCGGGAGGTCCCGTACGTGATAGCCGTCCTCGCCGGCGGCGACCGCCGCGGTGAGCGTGACCAGCCCGGCCCGCCGGGTGAACGGCGAACTGGTGAACGTCCAGGCCGCGACCGCCTCGCGCTGGAGCACCACGGTGTCCCGGCTGAACGTGCCGGAGCGCGTGACGAGGTACCGCCCGTCGACGGCGTGCCCCAGGCCGCGGTACGCGTCACGGGCCAGCCACCGCGTCACCGGCACCGACAGCAGCGCGAAGACCCAGGCGCAGTGCAGCAGTACGGGAGTCAGGAAGGCGCCGAGGGCGGCGAGGGCGACGGTGCCGGGGAGCGTGACGAAGAGCAGCCCGCGCGTGCGGCGCCGGCGCAGCGCGGCCTTCGGGTGGGCGCGCAATCCGGCGTCGGGGAAGCCGGTGCGGAGCGTTCCCGACGCCGTGCGCACCGCCTCCGTGCGCGGCGCGGGTGGCAGGATGACGCTGCGTTTGCGGTTCTCCTCCTGGTTGCCCAGGCCGCCCGCGATCGCGCGTACGGTGGCGCCGCCGCCCGCCCGCAGCAGCAGTGGCTCCCGCAGGACCACGCCGCGCAGGCGGGCCCGTTCGATGGTCACCGACCGGGTGGTGAACAGGCCGCGGCGTACCCGCAGTGTGTGCGCGTCGGTCCATTCCAGGCGGAACTTCCACCAGCCCTCGACATAGAGGGCGAGCGCGCCGGCCGTGCCGAGGGCCACGACGGCCAGCAGCGCCAGCGGGATCGTCACCCACAGCGCACTGGCGCCGAACTCGTCGAACGCGCTGCGGACGATGCCCAGTTTCCACGGCTCGATGCCGGCGCCGTCCAGGATGCGATAGGCGCCCCCGGCGGCGGCGAACACCCCGCCGATCACCCAGAAGGTGAGCGGCGCGTAGCGCAGCCAGCGCCAGTTGATGCGCGAGACGACCGGGTCCTCGGACGCCGCGCGGGCGTCCGCGCGGGCGAGCAGTGTGGTCCGCAGCCGCTCCGCGTCGGCCTTGGTCAGCGCTTCCAGGGAGAGTTCGCCGCCGCCGTCCGAGGAGCCCGCGGTTCCGGCGCGCAGGACGGTCACGCCGAGCAGCCGGTGCAGTGGCGAGGCGGTCAGATCGACCGTACGGATGCGGTGCAGCGGTACGGACCGCAGCCGCCGGGTCAGCACCCCGCTGCGCACCTCGAAGGAGTCGTGGGTGACGCGGTAGTGCGTACGGGCCCAGCGGATCAGCCCGAGCACGGTGAGGACCGCGAAGGAGCCCGCGATGGCGGCCAGCGTGATCCAGGCGCCGGTCTCGATCCGGCCGCCGGTGGCCAGCGCGGTCAGGGCGAACGAGCCGAGCGGCGCGGCCATCCAGCCGCAGTGCACCAGGAGGGTGCGCCGGTCCAGCCGGTGCCACCGCGCCGGCGCGCCGGGGGCGGGGGGTGCGGCGGTGGTCACGCGGCATCACCCGGCACGGCCTGCGCGGCCTCGCCGATCCGGCGCGACAGCTCCTCGGCGTCCGCGTCGGACAGCCCGGCTATCTTCACGTCGCCGGCGGTGGAGGCGGTGGTGACGGTGACCGTCGCGAGCCCGAACCGCTGCTGCACGGGGCCGCGCACGGTGTCCACGGTCTGCACCCGCGACAGCGGCGCGATCCGCCGCTTCTGCCAGAACCAGCCGCCCGCCGCGTACACCGCGCGGCCGCCCAGCTCCCAGGCGTGCACCGAGTACCGCCACCGCGGCATGACCAGCAGGTAGCCGAGTGCCGGCAGCACCAGCACGACGAGCAGGAGCGGGCCGAGCCAGGGCAGGGCGCCGGGGAAGAACAGCACCGAGCAGACCGCCAGGGCGAGCGCGGTGAGCAGCATCGGTCCGCTGACCGTCAGCAGCGCCTGGACGGTCCACCAGCGGCGGGCGCGCGGATCGACCCGGTTGCGGGGCGGCCGCAGCAGGGGGGCGGCGGGAGCGGGCATGAGGGTCCCCGTTCTTTTGCAAGTCGCATGTATTGAGTAGCGGTACGTTATAACGGTACGAGCGACTTGTAAAAGAAGGCGAGGCCACGGTCACGTGCCGAAGAAGGTGGACCATGAGGCGCGGCGCCGGGAGATCTCCCAGGCGCTGTGGCGGATCGCGAGCACCCGGGGACTGGAGGGCGCGAGCCTGCGCGACGTCGCCGCCGAGGCCGGCATCTCCCTGGGGCGGCTCCAGCACTACTTCCGCACCAAGGACGAGATGCTCGTCTTCGCGCTGCGCCATATCGAGACCCTCGCCCAGCAGCGCATCCGCGCACGCATCGAGGCGCTGGACGAGGAGCCCACGCCCCGCGTCGTCCTCCGCGCGTGCCTGACGGGGATGCTGCCCCTGGACGAACAGAGCCGCACCGGCTTCCTGGTGGGCGTGGCCCACTTCCACCGGGCCGTCCACGACCCGTCCCTGCGCACCGACGCCCGCGACGGCATCCCCAGGCTGCGCGCCTTCTTCGCCGACCAGCTGCGTACGGCCATGGAGCGGGGCGAGGTGCGCGCGGAACACGACGCCGAAGCCGAGGCGATGGTGCTGATCTGCCTGATCGACGGCCTCTCGACGTACATCCTGCTGGACGTGCACACCCCGGAGAAGGCCGTCGAGCTCCTGGACATGCACCTGGCGCGCCTCTTCGACGGGGCCGGCGCGGGGTGAGGGCGGGGCGCGGGGAAGGCGCGACGGCCGGGGAAGCCGTCGCGCCTTTCGCCGCAGGGTCCGGCGTGCGGTGATCCGCTCGGTACGCCGGGGGCCCTCAGTAGCGGGTGCCCTCGGCCGCGGGCAGGGCGTCCAGCTCCGCCAGCGCCGCCGACGGCAGGGCGACGTCCGCCGCACCGGCGTTGTCCACCAGGTACTTCGGGGTCTTGGTGCCGGGAATCGGGATGACGTACTGCCCCTGGGCGAGCACCCACCCGAGGGCGACCTGCGCGGGGGAGACGCCGTACCGCCCGGCGATGGCGCGGACCTTGCCCACCAGCTCCAGGTTGGCCTTCAGCGCGTCCTGCTGGAAGCGCGGCAGGCGGCGGCGGAAGTCGTCCTCGGACAGCTCGTCGAAGGAGGTGATGCTGCCGGTCAGGAAGCCGCGGCCGAGCGGCGAGAACGGCAGGAAGGCGATGCCCTGCTCCTCGCAGTACGGCAGCACCCCGTCGAGGGCCTCCCGGGTCCACAGCGACAGTTCGGACTGCACGGAGGCGACCGGGTGCACGGCCTGGGCGCGCCGGATCTCCTCGACGGTCGGCTCCGACAGCCCGATCTGCCGGGCCTTGCCCGCCTCCACGGCCTCGGCCAGCGCGCCCCAGCTCTCCTCGACCGGGACCTCCGGGTCGACGCGGTGCAGCTGGTAGAGGTCGACATGGTCGGTGCCCAGGCGGCGCAGGCTCGCGTCGATGGAGCGGCGGATGTGCTCGGGGCGGCCGTTGCGCACCAGCGCGGTGTGGTCGCCCGGCTTGTCCGCGGCGGACTCCAGCCCCACCTTCGTCGCCAGGACCACCCGGTCCCGGTGGCCGCCCGCCAGCGCCCTGCCCACCAGCTCCTCGTTGGTGTACGGGCCGTAGACGTCGGCCGTGTCGATCAGCGTCACGCCGAGGTCGATCGCCTGCCGGACGACGTCCACGGAGGTGGCGTCGTCCCGGCCGTCCGGGTCGTAGGCGTGGGTCATGCCCATGCAGCCGAGACCTATGACGCCGACCTCGGGGCCGTTGCTGCCGAGCGTGGTGGTGCGCATGGTGATGCTCCTCGAAGAGTGCCGTGGTCGGTTCGGCACTCACTCTTCATGCTGGAGCGCACTCGAAGTCAAGCGGCCGCCGAAACGGTACGCGAGCCCCGGAGCCGTCCGGCGAACCGGCCGCACGCGGGACAACGTACAGGTCGGAAACTCGCCGGTGCGGCGCCCCGGTTGCTGCTGGACTGTGGCACATGAACGACTCTTCGACTCCGGACACCCCGACCGCCCCCGCACTCGCGGACAAGGCCCGCGCCTTCCGTTCCCTGCACGACGACGCCCGACGGCACGGTGCCCCGCTGGCGCTGCCCAACGCCTGGGACACCGCGAGCGCCCGCATCATCGAGGAGGCGGGCGCGCCCGCCATCGCCACCACCAGCGCGGGCGCCGCCTGGAGCCTCGGTCTGCCGGACGGCGACCGGCTCGGCCGCGACCGGGCGCTGGACCTGGTCGCGCGGATCGCCGCCGCCGTCACGGCCCCCGTCACCGCGGACATCGAAACCGGTTACGGGCACGGCCCGAAGGACGTCGCCGAGACGGTCCGCGCGGTCGTCGCGGCGGGCGCGGCCGGCGTCAACATCGAGGACGCCACGCACGGCGGGCCCGCCCCGCTGCGGCCCGCGCGGGAGCAGGCGGACCGGCTCGCCGCCGCGCGCCGGGCGGCGGACGCGGCCGGTGTGCCGCTGTTCCTCAACGCCCGGATCGACACCTATCTGTCGGCGGCCGGCGAGGACGCGGAGGCACGGCTCAAGGAGACGCTGGAGCGGGCGTCCGTCTATGTAGAGGCAGGAGCGGACGGGATCTTCGTACCGGGCGTCGTGGACCCCGCGACCGTACGGGCGCTGGCCGCGGGCATCCCGGTCCCGCTGAACGTGATGGCGGGCCCCGGGGCGCCGTCCGTCGCCGAACTCGGCGCGCTCGGCGCCGCCCGGGTCAGCGTCGGCTCGGGCATCGCGCAGGCCGTACACGCCCTGGTGCGCGGTGCCGCCCGCGAGATCCTTACCGCCGGCACGTACGGGACGCTGGCGGGCGGCCTCGACTACGGCGAGCTGAACACCCTCCTCGGGCGCGGCTGAGGCAGGACCGCCGCACCCGGCGGCCTACGCCTCCCGCAGCAGGGCCGCGAGGTCGCCCTCGACGTCCAGGTAGCGGCCCTCGCTGCCCAGAGGCACCACACCGTAGGACCGCATCAGGAACCTGCGCAGGTCACGGGCCTGGAACTGCACCATGGCCAGGCCGTCGGCGGTGTGGAACTCCAGCATCGTGTTGTCCGGGCCGCACGGCCAGATGTGCACGTCACCCCTGCCGGACGGCTCCCGCAGGCCGTCCGTCAGCAGGTCGCGGGCGAACGTCCACACCACCTCGGCGCCGTCCAGCGACGCCACCGGCGGGAAGACGACCTGCACCGCGAGCGGATCGCCGCTGTCGTAGCGCAGCCGCGCGGGCACCTTCCTCGACCGGGGCACGGTCGCGATGAGACGGGCGTGGACGGCTTGGTCGATGACGTAGGGCATCGCCGGCTCCCTGGATGCTCGTGTGTACGGGTCCTTGCCTCTATGACCCGTAAGACGCGTCCTGTATTACGCCAGTGCGCCCGACGACTGCGTGAAGTGCGTCACGAACTTTTGGTTGTGGGGATCTGTGCTCCTTACGCTTGCGAAATCCAAGCAAGACCGCCCGAACCGGAACGCGTCTGCCCGGAAGTGCGTACCGATGACCGGGCCCCTGGCGTCCGGCCGGGCACCGCTCCTGGCGCGTCCGGACAGCGGGGGTGACACGTCAGGGGTTGTAGGTCCATGTCCGAAGCATCCGCAGAGTCCCAGGCGTCGGCGGCGGACCACTACACCAGGCTCTACGAGAGCGAACACCCGCGCCTGGTCGCCTACGCGCGCTCGCTGACCACCAACGCCTGGCTCGCGGAGGACCTCGTCGCCGAGGCGCACTTCCGGGTCTGGCGCCGCATCCAGGCCGGTCACCGCATCGACAACGTCCCGGCCTACCTGCGCACCACCATCCGGCACCTAGCCTCGGCCGTCGGCGCGGCGGCCTCCCGCGAGATACCGCAGGACCCCGAGGACGGGCAGGTATGGCCGGCCACCGGGCCGGCGGCCGAGAGCGCGGACCCCGCGCAGCGCGTCGCCTACGTCGACCTGCTCGCCCGTGTCATGGGCCGCCTCCCGCAGCGCTGGGTCACGGCGCTGTGGCTGGCGGAGGCCGAGGACCAGCCGCTGGAGGCGGTCGGCAAGGCGATCGGCGCGGGCAAGGGCGCGACGGCCGTCCTCCTGCACCGGGCCCGGGAGGGCATGCGGCAGGCGTTCCTGGGCTCGGTGCCCGGGACACCGGACAACCCGGCGTGCGGGGCGCACTGGGAGCGGATGCCCGCGTTCGTACGGGGCGAGGCCACCGCGAAACAGGCCGACGGCGTCACCGGCCACCTCGCCGGCTGCCCCGACTGCCAGGCCCGCATGGCGCTGCTGACCCGCGCCAACGACCGGCTGCCCGCCCTCACCGGGCCCGCGCTGCTCGTGCTCCTGGCGGGCGGCTCGGCGAAGTTCCTGCTGCCGCTCGCAGGCGCGGGCGCCGCCGCGGCCGGAGGCGGGCACACGGCCGGGAGCGGCGCGCTCCACTCCGTACAGAAGTCCGTACGGCATCTCCTGCGCGGCCAGATCGGGCAGGCCGGGCCGGTGGCCGCCACCGTCGCGGGCGTCGGGGTCGCGGTGGTCGCCGGTGTGGCGGTCGCCGCCGGTATCGCGCTGACCGGCGACGACGTGCCGTCGCCGGCCGGGCGGGCGGCCGCGGCGCCGGGGGCGCCCGGGGACGGCGACGCGAGGCCGGGC